>NZ_JAKREZ010000030.1:0-59142 GCF_022348345.1 Alteromonas sp. CNT1-28
CGTCTCGTCGTTGATATCGCATGCGTGTTCTCCTTTTTACAAGGACACCATGCAGGAGCGGCGTTAATACTTGAATGTGGGAATTACCGGACGGTTACCGTCGATCGGTTCTTTTTTAGTTTCTTTATTGGGGTAAATTATGAAACTCGATGATTTTGTTTCGGAAACGTTAAAGCAAATTATAAAAGGAGTCGTGGCTGCACAAGAGTATGGAAATACTCAAAATGCTAAAGTTAATCCAATTACCGCAAGATTTCACAGTAACACTGAAGGCCATGCATACTGCCAAGAAACTGGTGTTCCATTACAAAAGGTTGAATTCGATGTTGCTGTTACAGTTACTGAAGAACAAACATCAGCAAATGATGGTGAGTCTGTAGGCTCTATATCTGTATCTTCAGCAAGTTCCAATAGTTCGCAAAATAGCTCAGTGAGCAGGATTCAGTTTGAAGTACCGGTACTATTACCTATAACAGGTAAGCAGGTGGAGTATTAACTTAACATACACTAAACAAGACAGTCACTTTTGCACTTTTTCAAAGAATCGACCTATAGAAGTTAACGAACTTTTAAAAACTACAATAGGGGTTTAAATGGCATTGCACTTACTTTGGGATGAGTTTAGGTCCTCTTTCGTTAAGAATTTAGAAGCTTTACCTGTTTCTCAATTCAATGAGGCTTGGAAGACATCGAAGAATCGTACTCGCCTATATGAGCATACTATCTTAGAGCCAGTTTGTAGTGAAATAGGCTTAAACTACAAAAAAGAACTCTTTAAAATCGACTATACATTTTGTCGAAAATCTAAAAATGGAACAGATGTTCCACTGGTTTTTATTGAATCGGAAAATGTTGCGCTCGATGCTGAGCACGAAATGAGAAAGTTATGTTGCCTTTCAGCACCGCTAAAAGTGCTAATTACTTGTGCAGAATGGAGTGATATACCAGGTGACTGGAAAAATGGTGGTTATAAAGAGCTGTTAACCAATAGGTGGTCCGAAATGATTTCCGCACACAATTCAATATGGCCTCAACCTGCATTGACAGGCGTGTTAATAGCAGAGGCGGTAAATGAACGTTTGCGTTACTACAGCATACTTTTCGGTCCAAACGGTTCTATAGAAAAAGAAAGCGAAATCATATTTGAGATTAAGCTCCGTTAAAAAATACTAAACAAAGCACTAAAAAAGACAGGCATGTTTATAAACTCTCTAATTAAGGATAATTAAATGAATAAATTACTTCCACTAATCTCTTTTATGTTTTTACTTGCACTTCCTTCAACGGCTTATGCTAAGGATGAATTGATAGTTATCCAAAAAGAGAGTAGTGATGGTAAACAAAGAGAGGATTATTTCTACTTGATAGGTACTCAATCAAGAGGAAAGCCCGCCAACTTCACCTTGTGGCGAAATCAGTTTGATTTTGATAAAGCTTGGGATGGTAAAGGTAATCCTAAACTTACAATCGAAAATGCTGTTTTAAAAGCCAAGGAATTTTATAAATCTGAAGGCGCACTTCAACTAATCGGACTTGAATTACGGTTAGGTTATTCATTTGATTCTAGTGTTTGGTATTATTTAATTAGCCTTGCAAAGGCTAGCGATATAACAGAGCGAGGAGTTGAAAGTGATAAAATTTATAGGGTTGTTGTATTAACAAGTGGAGAAGTTCTTCCACCATACACTCCAAAATAAAATACTAAACAAGCCATGCATTTTTGTGGATATACGGAATCACCATGAAAAGCAAACTTTCACTTGCACAATATGTTAAGAAGCGAAATGGTGTTCCATTAGGGGCAAGTGGCTCCATGACAAACATGCTTTCGCGCTCTTTTGGCGCCGCATCTTTTCCGGTTTTTTGGCACTATTGGAATCCGATCTGGGGTTACTATTTATCACGCAATGTCATGCGTCCACTTGCGAGTTTTCTTCCAACTTCGTTAGCCACTTTTGTTACGTTTCTCGTTAGCGGCGCGCTTCACGATTTAGCGGTTTCAATCGTCGAGCTGAAAACCGTTCTCTTCTTCACACCTTGGTTTGGATTAATGGGTTTGATTGTTGTAGTTTCTAAAGGGGCAGGGATCTCATATGGCCATGTAAGTTGGCCTGTTCGTGCGTTAATAAATTCGTCGTTTATTTTTGTATCGTTAGGTTTAATGTACTTCGTGGAAAAGTTGTATACATAACAAGACAGAGATAGGCGTATAGTCTTGCGTACATGAAGAGGAATGGTGGCCTAAAGACCTAGAGTTATAGTCTCGAAATTAAAAGCTCACTTTCAAGTGTCTCAAATTAGAAAAATAAATATCAATAAAAATTAGGAGAGAAAATGCACCCAAATAGACATGCTATCGCTTTTGGAAGTCTAGTATTTTTGGTGGTATCGATTGTTTTAATTATTGCGGCATTATTTTGGGGTTGGCCAAAATATAAAGTCTATAAGAAAGAAATGGATGGTATTGCTGCACTGAAAGAAGCAGAGTGGAGCAAGCAAATTCTTATTGAAGAAGCCAAGGCTAGAGAGCAAGCAGCGTTAATGCAGGCGAAAGCCAGAGTCACACTGGCTCAAGCAGAAGGTGAGGCTAAAATTGTACAAGCTAAAGCCGAAGGACTTGCTGATATTGAGCGCGCAAAAGCCGCTGCTGAAGCTAATAGGATCATTGGCGAATCGCTTAAAGGGAATGAAGAGTACCTTCGCTACGTCTGGATTAAAGGCCTTCAAGATGGAAATGGTGAACGCATTTATATTCCTACTGAAGCTGGCCTTCCAATACTCGAAGCGGGTAAGGCAGGGAAGTAATGCTCCTCTACTGGGTAATAAGGGTTAAGAGCTATGGCAAAAATTTTAATATTTGGAAACTCTGGTTCTGGGACTAGACAAGACAGTCATTTTTTACAACTGTAGACATTTGGTAACTGTCTTACACGCTCTGAGAGAATTCGGGGTTCGCACCTTTAAAGAGAATCATCGACTAAACAAGACAGGCATCTTTGTCTAAAAGGGTCTACATTATGGGTCTGTCTAACTAGTTATTTTTACGTCGGTATCCGCTATATATGGAAGCCCACTGTAGTCGATAAAACCAAGTTGGAATCAAGGAATGATGAAGAGATTACTGATAGTTATAACTGCTCTTGTTGTTATAGGCTGTAATGAAAATCAGCCGAAAAACCACTCCCCAGAAATTGCATTAGCGAAGATAATCGGCAATGGAAATCAAACCGTTGTAAATGAAGTTCAACTTTATCTTTCTGATAAGAATGCATACAAACTAAAACACAAAGACGGACTAGAAGAAAGCGGATTTGATGGAGCCTTCGAAAATTCATTTGACCTTACATTTGTAATTATAGAAGGTCTAAAAATCATCAACCGTGTGGTGGTTGTAGATTGGAGAGAGGATGCGCAACATGTCTTCGATTTATTAAACGATTTATCTAAAAATGCACTTTCTACTTGCAGCATATCGAGACAGCTGGCGGACGATATGATGCAAACTCAGTTCAATATATCTTACTACTTAGAATCTAGTGAATCTGGCTTTTTATTCTCAACCTGTGCAAAAAGTATGGGGTTAGAAATTATTGGCATTGACGATGGATCAGACTCGTTCGTCTTGTCTTTAATACCAAGTGGCAACGCGGCAAAACTCAAAACATATTCGCAGCAACTAAAATTACATATAAAGACATACGATAACCGTGTGACTAGTTAGCTGGAGCGAAGAAGAACGTGCTGCGATAGCTTTTTTGTACTGCTTAAATTTTTCTATTTTTTTCGAGGCAAAAATGACCAAAAATGAAATACCTATTATTGCTAAACAAGCGCTGTCTGAATATCTAGAGGAACCAGGAAGCGTTCTCTATAGTAGTCATGAAGAATAAAGGCTTACCTCAATTAAGTCGCTACTCTCCTGTAGGTAAAACTGAAGTTATCAAGTGGCTGTCAAGTAAGGTACAACCAGTCAATTAACATCGGAGCTTTGATGCAGCCGCAGAAGGCTGTATAAAAGCTGTTACCTGTTAACCACTTAAAGGAATGCAAAGCATGCTCTACAAAATAGAAGAACAAGCAGAAGTATTTGAAAAGTTGGAACCCGTAGAGTTCAAAGACTTTTCTAGCTTTGGAAAATTAGAGAAAGATCTAGAAAACTTAATTGCGAACAGTATTTTAGACGTCTTATTTGAAGACGCTAGATTGATGCCGGTGTTTCAAGAACGACAATGGCAGGCAGAAGCTGACATATATGCACTGAATGAATGTGGCGAATTAGTTATATTCGAGCTAAAGCGTGCATCTGCCGGGAAAGATGCCGTTCATCAAGCGCTGAGATATGCGCAAGATGCTGGTCAATGGAGCTATCAAAAATTAGAAAATAAGTTCAAAGAATATAGCAAAGGCGACATGTCGCTAGTTGAAGCACACAGAGAGGCTTTTAGTCTTGAGCACCAATTAGAGCCTAAAGAAATTAATAATAAACAGCACTTATTAGTTATCGGCAGTGCAGCGGATGACTCATTAATATCTTCCGTCGACTACTGGAAGAAAAGTGGTATATCCATCGATTTCTTGCCCTATAGAATTTATGAACTTGCTGGCGAAAAGTACTTTGAGTTCTTTGCGCTTCCCTATGATAAGCACAAAAACCCAAGTGATGTAAAAGGTGTATTATTTGATACAAATCGCAGTTGGAATGAGGACTCTATTTGGTCGATGATGGATAATAGTCGTCTGGAGGCGTATGGAGACGCCAAAAGGTTTGTTCACCATGTTCATATAGGCGACATTGTTTTCTTTTCCCACAAATGGTGTGGCTTGATAGCTGCTGCAAAAGTGAAAGGTGAGGTTAAAGCGCCAGACAGTGAAACACTGTATCGAGACGTAGAGTTTTTAACTCCCATCCCAAACCGAAACGATAACACGTTATTGGCTATGCCTTTTTCAGAAGTGAGTTCTAAAACAGGTAAAAGTTTCTTTTGGGCCAGAACGATAAAAGTACCTTACTTAACGAAAAGCGAAGCACTTGAGTTAGTCGATGAGCTTAATAATTATTTACATCGCACTTAACAAGTTAACGCGGTTGGGGTTCTTCACAGTCAAAACTTTAAGCGCTAGTGCACTTTTAATGGCCTTTTGATAGTTTCTGGCTACGTTTCCGTGGACTGTTACAGGTCGTTTAAAACGCATTGTTAGTTCAGCATTTTATTAGTTGATTTAAGGAGGGTGGTTTTGGCAAAAATTCTAATATTTGGAAACTCTGGTTCTGGAAAATCTACGCTGGCACTGCACTTATGCAAAACACAAGGTTTGGCTCATTTAGATCTAGATACATTAGCGTGGAAACCTACTAGCCCTCCTGAGAGAAAGCCTATTGATGACTCTGAAGAAGAGATAAAGACTTTTATTTCTTCCAACGACAAATGGGTAATTGAAGGCTGTTATACAGACTTACTAAAAATTGTAGAACAGCAGTCCACTGAAATTATATTTATGAACTTACCCATTGAATCCTGCATTTCAAACGCAAAGGCGAGACCTTGGGAGCCCCATAAATACAAAACAAAGCAAGCCCAAGATGACAACTTAGCAATGCTTATTGATTGGATTGGGCAATATACAGAAAGAAACGATACATTTTCTTATGCGGCACATAAGCAGTTTTATGATGGCTATCACGGTCATAAAAAGATGATTACGCAAAATGTCCCAACTGAGACAAGTTAGGCAAATTCGTTAATATATGAATTAAGCGAGACGGAGTTTCTAGTGAAAAAAAATCTACTTCTTGCATTATCACTTCTAGTGTCAGCTACGGTATCGGCTGAAGATATTAAATTAGATCTTAAGCAGCTTGCCCAACAGTACTTCGACACAATGGTTGCTACTCAGGCCCCTGGCGCGACAAAAGTTGAGCTTGAAAATCACCTGAGTTTACTCGCGGATGATGTTGGTCATTCACATTTGCCATGGGTGATAGACGATACGCGATTACCTGACGGTAAGGCGCAAATGAGAGAGGGCATGACGTTCTATTTAGGCGCACATACATAATATAGTGCTGAGCTGTTAGATGTTTTTACATTTAATCATTCTGCTATTGCTATCAGGTATAAGAATTATGCCAAGGGCGTTCATCCGCAAAACAATCAGCCTATTGAATACAGTCAAGTAATGATGGAAGTACTAGAAATAGAAAACGGTAAGATTGATGTAATTCGAAAGTACCATGAGTAAATTTCACATTCTGATAAGTTGCGTTGGGATGAGACTTCGGTCGTTGCTTAGTTTCGCGGTAATGCGCCAGGTATTGACGCTTCTTATCGGTTTGATTTTACATGTATAATTCTTATTCAGGTACTGCTAGTATGGATTGTGTGGTGTCTAATGCCTATAACTAACATTCCCATTGCTTCTCGAAACGATTACCTGAGAGCTCAGCGATACAACAGGGAGCTTTCTAGCTAGAAAGTAGGTTATTACATTTTAAAGGAACGGTATGTTTAAGAAGCTGTTAAAAGGATTTGGAATTGCGCTTCTAATCCTTATCTGTCTATTTGTACTTATTGCTGTTTGGTCGGGCTATAAATCTTCTGAATACGAGAAAACGGCAATTCCTTACATGGATACTGCAATTGCTGACATCTCCTCTTGGGAGCTAGGTACCTTTAAAAGTTACCTCACTCCGTCTGAAGTAGAAAATATCAATGAAGATGACCTTAAAAGGCTTATAAAGGCGCTATCAAAGATGGGGGCTTTAGTTGAAATTGGCGAATATCAATTCAATACAGTTACGTCCAGAGCACTAACATCTGGTGGTTCAGGTACCTTTGTTACCTATACTGTTCCAGCCGTATATGAGAATGGCGATGCAGTGCTAACCATTACTCTAAAAGAAGAGGGGGATTCCTTTTCAGTTTATCATTTTAAACTAGACTCCCTCGCGCTGTTTGACTAACGAAGTTGTTAAAGCTAATCGTGCGTCGACGCCAAAATTAAGACACCGACAAGCATATTTTTACAGAGTATTAGGCCGAGCTTTAAGGACGGGGTAAAATGACGAAGAACCGAAGAAAAACAATCATCAGGTTTCTTCTGCTAGTCAGTACTATTGTTTCCTTGTTTTTCGTTCCGTGGATATTGGTTAAAGCCTGGATCCTACCTTTGCCACACACAGTGCAAGAACAAGTTGATGAGGCTATTAGCCACGGCTTTGACGGCATAATTGTCTACGTGGATGAGGCGGGAAAACCTCCAGCTTTCTACACAGCAGGCTGGAAAGACAGAGATAACAAAATACCCGCTGCCCCCGACTCTTTATTTAAAATTGCCAGTATCAGTAAGTTGTACACTGCTGTGGCTATCACCAAAATGGCGCGAGAACAGCGACTATCCCTAGACGATTTACTCGTTGATCATTTACCCGAACTCAAAGACAGAATTGAGCATTCAGAAAAAATAACGCTTAAAATGATGGTGCAGCATAAGTCAGGAATCCCTAACTTTACTGATAATGCTGCCTACTGGGAAAACGAACCGGAAAACGGCAAGCGAGCGCTCGACTTTGCGCTAGATCTTCCGGCGAGTTTTGAGCCCGGTGATGGATATGAGTATTCCAACACGAACTATCTGCTGCTTCGCAATATTATGGATAAGGTTTTGGGGTACAGTCACCACGCGTACATTAAGCAAAACATCTTACTTCCACTTCAATTGAACAACACCTATTTTTCATTGAGTGAAGTCAATCTGGACGACGTAATGAGCGGCTATTACGTTGGTTACAAGGAAGATGTTAAGGCGCGTGACTACGGTATGCTAGCGACAGCAGAAGACGTGGGTAAGTTCTTACGAGCGCTAAACAACGGCTCTATTTTCGATGAAGGCGAAGCGGAACTCTACCCTTATGTTTTCGAGCATGGAGGCTTGGTTATTGGTTACCAGAGCCTTGCAGAATATGACAAAGACCTCGATACCGTGGTTGTTCAATTTATCAATACCACTGACTTTGACGGTTACGAATGGAACTTGTCTGAAATCACAATTAGCCGAATTTTTAAAATACTAAGAAAAGCAGAAAACGAGTAGGTGGTAGGCTTGGTTCAATGCTTTTTCAGTGTAGGCCAATCATTACAAGTTAGAAAATAATGGGTGGCAACAGAACGTTTTTTATTATGTCTTAGTTTATTAATTCGCCGTTTTTAATCTATGCTTTTAGTGGTTATTTTGTATCTTCAGCTGCTCGGCAAAAAAGGGGCAAAACGTGAAAAAACTCTTCTTAATGTTATCTGTACTTATATCGGTTTTGTGTTTGCTACTGGCCGCAGCGCCATTTACTCCGGCAGTTGCGGGCTCGTTTTTAATGCTTATCCTCGCTGGAGTTTTAGGCTTTAAAGGGTATTCAAGAATAAGCTTGCTTTTGCTTTGTATCAACACCTTTTCGATAGTTGTCAGCCCCAACATAAACGAGTCTAGTTTTGCCGGATTGACTGTAATATCGATTATCTTTATTTTCTCTTTCACCGGTGTAGCACTTGGTCTGCCGAAAGGTGTTCAAAGATATGATAGTTGCGTTGATTGACGTTTGAGTATTCAAATATTCAGATGTTAGAGTGGATAATTAAAGGGGTTAAAAAAACGTTGCCCCGTTTTGTTTCAACCGCTAGAGTTTAAAAACTCGCCGCCTACAAAAGCAAGGGTGTTATTTATGGTCAAGTATGAACTTCCCGCCAGAATTGTATTATCGCTATTTACTGTCATTCCTCTTTTTTTCGCTTATTCCACGCTTCAAAGCAGTCAGCCATTGCTATTCATTTCAATGCTTCTTGCATCGGTATTGTTTTTGGTAATGCAACTAAACATAAAACAGTTTTTAATGCCTAAACGCCAACCCAATGCCAAATTACTTAATATGCAAAAGGCCTTAGGAACCGCTTCGGTTGTTTTATTGATGTTAAATATTGCGTTCAAAGACATAATGTTGTTCTAGAAGAATTTACTTTTTTGCCCAGGAAAAATAAAAAAACAACGCCAAAGGAAGGCCAATGAAGAAGCATTTAGTATCGCTTTTAATCTTTTCAATCCCTTTTATTTGTCTTTCTGAAGAGTTACCCAGTGAATTTAAGAATAACTTAATTTACCTAAAACCAAAGCTCGCGGACGGAACTACCCTGACATTTTTTACTGATACTGGTGGTGGTTGGAATGCGATCTCACGAGAGCTCAGCGAAAAATATGGTTGGGAGATAAGTCAAAAAGAATCTGAAAATGGGGTTATCGATGTTACTGATATGCCTCAATTTGATCCAGAAGCGTCAATCCCCATGGCGGGATTGAATAATTGGTGGGCTGGAAAATTACAAGTAGTACCATCCGAAGAATTTAGTTCGACTACGAAAAGCGACGGAACGCTAGGCGGACGTTGGCATGCTGAAAAAGTAATTGATTTTAATTACCCTGAGAAAAAAGTAGAAGTGCTAGATGAAACTCCGACATCAACTGAGTTTTCGTCGGTTCCTTTGGGATTTCAAAAGGGCCTGGATGGTGGTTATACAATGGCTTTTCCAAGTATCGATATCTCAGTTAATGACAGACAGATTCCAATGTTATTAGATTCAGGTGCTTCGGCATGGCCATCGACAGAGGCGATGGAAAAAGGAGGGCTAGAAGGTGGTCAAGTTGCGACTTCTTTCATTGTCGCTTCAATATTCGATGAATGGGTGAAGGCTAACCCGGAATGGTTAGTGATTGAGGATGCATGTAATTTTTCTCATCAACCCATGATTCGTGTTCCTTATGTAAGAATTGGAAATAAAACCGTTGGGCCAGTTTGGTTCACAAGAAGAGCAGACAGTAGTTTCCACCAATTTATGTCTTCGATGATGGATAGGCGCATTGATGGCGCGTTAGGAGGTTCAGCGCTTCAGTACCTAAGACTCATTGTTGATTACCCCAACGAGCAAGCGTTAATTGCTGAAGAAATTTAATATTAACGAGATAACACATTTAGAATGTCTAATTTAATAACCCCTATGTTTATGCACATTCTTCTTTGTGCATTGCTCTACGTATTCCTCACGCTAGCTCGCGCGCCTTCGGTATGGGGAGTAGGGAAAAACAAAGATGGTTCAAACCCGTTTGCTGATATACAGCCTAAAGTAAGTGCGAATCTGAGCAATCAATTTGAGTGGCCGTTATTTTTTCACGCTGTTTGCGCCTTGCTAATTGCCTTAGGTGAGCCAATTAGCGATTCACAAGTCTCCCTTGCGTGGGTATTTGTTATTGGCAGGGTGCTGCATAGTCTTGTACAAATATTTACCGACAATATTAGATTGCGTGGTTTGGTGTTTACTATCAACTTCGTTGCCGTTCTTGCAATGTGGTTGTTGCTTTTTATAGAACAGGTTTTAGGTTAAAGAGCGTAAGGGTTATGGAAGAAGTTTTTGAACCGCTGGGCCGCTTTATACTTCGAGTAATAAAGTGGATTATCATAGACGCTATTATGGAATTCGTTTTGAAGGGCACGGGCCATGTGGTGCTTAAATTGCTGACCTTCGGCAAGTACCCAAGAGCTGGTCGTGATGAGGGAAGGACCGTTGCTGTTGGTTTTCTAAGCTGTGTGGTGGTTTTTGTCTGTCTTGCGATGATTGCTTAGTATTGAAAAAGGATATCTGCGATGAAATTAGAAAAGTGGGCGAGAATAAGAGAAAAAGGAAAACAGCGCTTCGTTCTAGTTTACGGCGTTTTAGGCTGGGGAGTCTCTACCGGTTTATTATGGTCAATACTTATGGCGTTTATAGAACCTTCCGAAAATATCTGGGGGAGACTCGCCATTGCGATGATCATCTTTCCCATTGCGGGTATCGCTTTTGGCCACTTAACGTGGAATAAATCTGAAAAAGCTTTTGCAAAAGAAACGACGAAAGCTGTCTAGAATTGCTAGAACATGTTTTGTAATAACCAATGAAGGGAAGCCGCTGTTGTTAAGTATCAAAAAATTATTTGTTGTTTCATTAACTTTGCTTGTAGTAAGTTGCGCCAATATACCTATTACAACAATGCTTGAGTTTCGCTCATTTGATGAGGAGAAATTTGCTGAACTCGACCCCAATCATTTACTTACGAAGATTCACTTAGACAAGCCTGCCGAAGTAAAACCAGAAAGCACCTGGCTTACCTTGGGTGTTAGCTCCTCAGAGCAAGAAAGAAGTTTTAAGTATAATCTTGAGGTTATTTCAGAAAAAACACTGCCAGCCGAGTCAGGATGGCTGAGTAAAACGCCAGCGCGAATTGAGTACATTTTAGGGTTAAGTGCCGAAGCAATAAAAGAATTCACTGAACTTCAAGAGTTCATGGGTTCTGCATCGCCAACGGGCTTTGATCTTCACGTCAATACTGGGTTTAAAGAGGCGGCAAATGAAATGAAGAGCATCACAATGTCTATCTTTTTAAAGCTTTACGCTGATGAAGACTATTTTACGCTAATCGATAGAGCGGAATTAGATATCGAGAAAGGAAGCGAGTAACTTCTATTAGGCTGGCTTTTTACCCATAACAAAGTAAAGTAATAATCTTCAGTTCTTCAAGCTTATTTAGAGAAGTACATGGAAGTATCTAAAGCCAGTATTCAAAAAGCAGTAGCTAACAATATCATCTCCGAGCAACAGGGCATTGCTCTGTACAATTTCTTCCAAGAAGAAAATCAGCATACTCCCTCTTTTACCTTCACGCATATTCTGTACTACTTAGGTGGCCTTATTGCAATTGGCGCCATGACTCTATTTATGAATTTAGGCTGGGAGCAATTTGGTGGTGCCGGCATCGTATTTATCTCTATGCTTTATGCTGGTGTGGGCTTAAAGCTTGCCAATTCCTTTGCGCGTAAGCATTTAATAATACCAGCAGGGATCTGTGCCACGTTTGTAGTTTGTTTAACGCCAATTGCTATCTACGGAGCGCAGCAATGGTTAGGGCTATGGCCCGACGACAATACGGTTTTTCGCCAGTTTCACCACCGCATTAAATGGCTATGGTTATATATGGAACTTGGAACGCTAGTAACTGGACTTGTCGTAGCATGGCGATATAAATACCCGTTCTTAATAATGCCGATTGCGGTAACGCTCTGGTATATCAGTATGGACGCTGTGATGCTCATTATTGACCATGAGGACTTATGGAACAGCTACACGTGGCAATTCCGAGCACTTGTGTCGATGTACTTTGGCGCGTTGATGACGCTATTGGCGTTCTGGGTGGACATCAGAGCACGAAACACAGCAGATTACGCGTTTTGGCTTTATCTTTTCGGCGTTTTAGCGTTTTGGGGCGGCCTTACCAGCCAAGATTCAGACAGCGAACTGTCTAAGTTTATCTATTTTTGTATAAACCTTGCCATGATTGGCGCTGGTGCTCTGTTGGTTCGACGTGTATTTGTCATATTTGGTGCTTTGGGATGCTGTTTATATTTAGGTCATCTTGCTTCTACCGTTTTTGAAGATAGTTGGCTTTTCCCTGTAGCGCTATCAGCGATCGGTTTAGGCGTCGTATATTCGGGAATTTGGTGGCAAAAGAATGAGGCTCGCATAACAAAGAGTGCGCAAGCGATACTGCCGAAAGCGCTACAGGAACTATTAGCTAATAAAGCTTAGTTCACCTAGGCAGTAAATAAACCAGTAACTAACTCAATACAGATAACAATTAACAAAAGATAACGTTTACGCAGTAGTAAGGGGAAGAGGTAAATGGAGATGTCGGAAAATAACGTAGAATTTAAGGAGCCTGGTTGCCTCACTACGTGGATAAAGTATTTATTGTACGTGCAGGTGGCTATAGCGCTTATAGCCATTGGCTCCAACTTAATGGAGTATCAGCTTTTAACAGATTTTCAAAATGGTGTTTATTTCAATCAAGAAATGGCAGTTGCAGACGCTGAGGCCAATGACAAAAGGCAGCAGATAATTGCATTTTCTTATTTGGCAGTATTTATCATTTCAGGCATTTTAATTCTTAAATGGATTTATCAGTCAAACCAAAATGCGCGTTATTTAGGCGCTAAAGATATGACGTTTACGCCTGCTTGGTCGATAGGTTTCTATTTCATTCCTATTGTGTCGTTATGGAAACCTTATCAAGCGATGAAAGAGATTTGGCAAGCCAGCCAAAACCCTAACAATTGGCAGTTAGAAAAAGCAGGCCCTATTTTAGGCATATGGTGGTTTTTCTGGATCGCCAACAGTGTGGTTGGACAGGTCGTTTTTCGTATGTCCAGAAGGGCACAAGAAATCTCCGAAATAATGAATGTTAATCTGGTTTCGCAGGTTTCTGAGGTCCTATCCATTCCACTAGCCATAGTTACTTGGTTATTGATTAACAACATCTCTAACATGCAAAAAGCACAGCTTGAAGGTGACGTGGAAAAAGCAGAAACTGCAGAAGATTCAGATTTACAACCCGCAAAATAGTAGTATCCATTTCGCTTGTTGCTCTGCCACAAAGGTAGAGTAACTGTCTTTATAAGACTAAAGTCTTACGCAAAGAGAACATTGTTGCGCCATCCGGAACGGTAGACCCACCTCTACATTATACAATACCACTATGTATGCAATGGCTGGGTTATTGGTATTGGCATTTATTGCTAACTTACTTGTAAAACCTGTACGAAAAATGCATCACGTAGAGAACACGCACACTGATTTGCAAAGGTGTTTTAAAATACTCTTTATTGATTAAGTTGAAACGTTCTGGCTTACTAGTGCGCTATTTTCTCATGAGTTGTCAGCTATGCTATTTAAGAAGAATCCTCTTGCCTCCATTGTTGTTTCCCTATGCTGTGCGTTTAGCCTCAATGTTGGTGCAAATGCGCCGTATGAATTAATGGGGGTGACAACAAAAACTGGGCAGAAAACGTCTTATCTTGCTAAAGAAAACAACATAACCTTGCCAGTGACGGTTATTAACGGAAAAAGTGACGGTCCTGTATTGTTGCTTACCGCTGGTATTCATGGCGATGAGTTTCCATCAATGTATGCGTTGCAGCAACTACAGCAAAGCATTGATCCTAAAGAGATGAGCGGTGTGTTGGTTGTGTTGCACTTGGCAAACTTAGATGGGTTTCACGCAAATAGAATCGCGTTGAACCCTAAAGATGAGAAAAACTTAAATAGGGAATTCCCAGGGAGCGTTGATGGCACACCAACAGAACAGATTGCGGAGCTGCTAACCAGAGAGTTTATTGGCAAAACAGATTTCTTGATCGACATGCATTCTGGTAGCGCAAACCAAACGTTGCTGAATCACGTGTATTCTCCTTTTGTGGGCGACAAAGAACTTGATGCGTTAACATTTGAATTTGCTAAAGCCACGGGCATGCAGCATATCGTTATGTATGGCGACCGCCCAAGAGATCCCAACAATTCAATTTCATACCCTAACACAGCGATGACGAGAGGAAAGCCGGGACTGACGACTGAAATTGGGCATTTGGCACAGACTGATGAAGAATCGGTAGCAGAAGCGCTAGATGTGGCTAAAAACGCCATGTATTTTTTGAAAATGCTGCCAGAGACGCCAAAGCAGCACCCCGAGCCAGTTATCTATGAAACAATCAAATATCCTAAGAGCTCAAAAAACGGGTTCTTCAAAGCTTCTGTGGTGATAGGCGATAAAGTAAAGACAGGGCAGGATGTAGGTGCGGTCACAGACTATTTTGGAAATCTCGTTGAAACCATCAAATCGCCCGTTGATGGCACGGTTATGATGGTTAATCAAATGCCAGCTATCAAAGACGAACAGTCTGTTATGGCTATTGGTGTTGAAGTTTCTGAATAACTAAGCTGGTGGTGTAGTTACAGTGGTGATCTAATTAACCTACTCAAACAAATAAATGTTAAAGTTATTTCACGAAATTGTGATTAGAGAATGATATGGACTTTCTTTTTAATGTTTTGATTTGGGTAGGCGTTGTTATTTTTGCCATATTTTTTATTGGATTTATGGCCGCTGCTAAGCTGAATAAACGCCAAGAAGAAAACCGCGCCAATCAGACGTCTGCAGAGCCTACTCGTGAAGGCGAAAAGCCGAGTAACCAAAATAAAAGCTAACCTTTCGTTCATTGTAAAACGTCAACGTTAAATAAAAACGTTCACATTTTTTCACCCCTTTATTTCAGTTCCCCCGTTTAGTGAAAAAAGGGGGAACATTATGCAAACAACAATTTTACCAAACGCCAACCCAAAGCACTTAACACACCAAAGTGTACTACCGTTTGAAAAAGCGCCTTTCGCTAAACGTGCTTTAAACGCAGCCACAATCGCTATTGCTGGATGTACCGTTACGGCAGGGCTTTTCGTATTAATGGCAGAGCTCATTAAGCAAGACAAAGTAAACATAAGCGAAGCCCCACCGGTGTTCTTTGAGCCCATTATTTATCAACCTGAAGACGAACGGACCATCACTAAAAAACCAATGGTGCCAATTGAGCAGGTAATTAAAACGCCACCTCAAAAAGTTATCGAGATTGACCCTGAGCCCAATGAAGGCCCAGGCGGCTTTGAGATAAAAACGCACATACCTAATACGAGCTTAGATTTGTCGATTAACTTGAACAGTGCGCAAGGTGATATGCAAGCCACACCCCAATTTAGGGTAGACCCCACTTATCCACCTGAGGCCAGTCGCGACGGTATTGAAGGCTGGGTAAAGCTAGGGTTTACAATAAGTGCTAGTGGCTCAGTGTCTGATATTACAGTACTAGATTCTGAGCCCAAGCGCGTGTTCGATAGAGCTGCGCGCAGAGCGCTTAAAAAATGGAAGTACAAACCGAAGCTGAATGGCGGTAAACCTGTTAGTCAATCAGGTATGGTTGTAGTATTAGATTTCAAATTAGAACAATAAGGACTGCCTATGAGTATAGGCGCAAGCTTGCAAAGCCTGTTTCAAGGCAAGCGCGAAAAAGCGCTGGGAGTGAGTGAAAGGCTAATGCTGCGGTACAGCGCAAAAGGTGATGAAGCATCATTAGCCGCGCTGTTTGATTTACACAGCCATAAGCTATTTTATTTTTTGAAGGTGTTAAGTGATAGCACTGTTGCAGAAGATATGTGTCAGCGCACTTGGATTAAGGTTATCGAAAATCGTCACTTATTTAAAAGCGGGGATAATTTCCAGGCTTGGCTGTTCACTATTGGTAGGCGAACGCTTATTGATGAATTCAGAAAAAACGCCAAGCTTGAATTTAACAACGAGGCGGTTGAATCGTTTTCGTTAAGCGAGTTACTTAAAAATGCACAGTCTTCGGTAGAGGACGATGTAGCAAAAGGGATAGAAAAAGACGTGTTTAAGGCATGTATTCAGCAGTTACCCTACAAACAGAAAGAGGCGCTTTCGCTACAGTTTGAAGGTTTTTCGTTGGCTGAAATCGCCGCTATTTGCGGCGCTGAAAAAGAAACGATTAAAACCCGGATACGTTATGCCAAAGACAGCCTTAAAACCATGCTGGAGAAACTGTAATCATGTCTACATCAGATAAAGAGCTACAAGATGCGTTTAAACGCAGCCAGCAGGTACAAAAGCAAAATGATGGAATGAGCGAAAAGGCTAATGCTAAAATTCGTGAAAGGGTTCTCGCGTACAACAAGGCAATAGAAAGTGATAGTGGAATAAAACGCGTATTTGCTGCTACGGCTGCTAATATTCGAGCGTACTTCGCTTCTTCAACCTTACGTTTTACGGCTGTGGCATTCGCAATCGTTGCCATGTTGGGCGTATACAATATCGGTACATTCCAACGTAATCATTCGTCGCCATTACAGACGGCAGCACACCGTGTAGACATTGTTCAATATCACGGATTCGAAGGGGAAGATAAGCTGCTAGCTGGTAAAGCCGGAACTGATTATAAAGCGCGATTTAATGCCTATACTCAACAATATATTGAAAGCAATTTAGTCGCTAGAGCGGTTACGTTAGAGCCAGCCACGCTTACGGCGCAAAATGGGTATTGGCTCTTGGTGAGCTGCAAAAATCAGCAAGTTGTGGTTTCTGAAAACCTTATTGCATCATTAAATATTAACGGTCGCATAGAAGGGGATATCAATATTGGCACGCATGTAGCGCTCGCCTTTGATGCGCAAGGAAGAATACTTTCAATTAAACAGTCGAGTAAGCCGTTGATGTGCTGATTTATAGGGCGTTTAGCTGGATGCGTTCGTAAACGAAGTAAGGGCGGTGAAACTCGCTCGAGCCTCGATTACGAACAGTATTTTAGGAATGACTTATTTGTCTAAATCGTGTGCTCTAAAGGCATTTGGAAGTAACTCACCAATGGTGGTTTCGAATGTCTCGCCGTTTTGACTTACCATGGTTACGGGAGTTTCATCTGGGGCAAATTCAGCAATTTTCTGTCTGCATCCACCGCACGGAAAGCAAAACTCGTCGTTCGGGCTCGCAATAACGATATGCGAGATACGTTTTTGTCCCTGTGTGACCATATTGCCAATAGCTGTGGCTTCAGCGCATTGTCCTAATGGAAAAGCAGCACTTTCTACATTACAACCAGAGAAGGTTTTGCCGCTTGGAGTAAGCACCGCAGCACCAACTTTGAAGTTGGAATAAGGTGAGTGTGAGTTTTTCTGTGCGTCAAAAGCAAGTTGTGATAGTTGTTCTAAATTATTTTTCTTCATAGCTACCTGTGTTAACCACCCAATACGCTTTACTTTTATCATCAAATGCGAGAAGGTTGGCGGCATTAGCGCCGCAACAAGCGTATACTTAATACTCAGGCGGTTTTTTCTTTTTTTATAGAATGCTTTTTTACCATGTGCAGAAACGTTAGTCTCATCTTTTTTTCTCTATTCGCTGCTATTTTAACCGGTTGTGCGCAAACACCACCTGTTTCAGAAAGACCACAAATGGGAAACCTGCTTTTAGCCGAACCTGCGCCCATTAATCCTCGTTCCGAAATGGCTATTGCTCGTTACAATCAGGTGCTTACCAGCCCTGCGTTATCAGATGAAGACAAAGCTGAACTGCACTTTCAACGAGGCATGTTGTACGACAGCGTGGGCTTATCGGGCTTAGCGCAGTTTGATTACACCCAAGCCATTAATTTAAAGCCAGATTTGGCTGAAGCCTATAATTCTATGGGTATTCACTATATTCAGCAGAACGACTTTATTCAGGCTTACGACGCATTCGACTCTACGCTGGAAATTAACCCAGAGTATGATTTCGCGTTCCTAAATCGCGGTATTGCGCTTTATTACGGTGGCCGCGCCGAACTCGCGACCAACGATCTTAACCGCTTTTTTGAAAAAGATGACAGCGATCCATTTCGCGCTCTGTGGGCTTACTTTGCGCATCACGACGTGTCAGAGCTTGAAGGACAAAAATACTTAGCTTCTATTCGACCAACGCTGGACAACCAGCACTGGGCTACTACGCTGGTGGATTTGTTTTTAGGTACTGTTGATGAGAACGATGTACTTAACTCATTGTTAGACGGTGTGAAAAGCCAAAAAGCGTTAACAGACAGGTTGTGTGAAGCGTATTTTTACTTAGGTAAGTTTCATACTCAGCGCGGCAACAGTGGTATTGCATCAAATTACTTCAAGCTTGCATTAAGCACCAATGTATTTGATTACGTTGAACACCGCTACGCACGAATGGAACTTAACCGTTTGCGTGAACTAGCTAGCAGCGATCTGGTTAGCGAAGAGTAAGCAGCAAGCGTTATGCGAGGCTTATTTTTAGCAGTGTTCGCACTGCTCATAGTTGCGGGCGATAGCGGACGCTATGTCCCGCAGCTAATTGCTAATGCAAGCAAGGTGCTTACGCCGGCAAGCCTAGTGTCAGATAGCGACCCAACTGAAAAGGCGAGTTCTGCTTCAGTAAATGCTGCCGACGGCATGGAACAGGACAGCACAGAATCTTCTCCCGACGCTCAAACTTCGGCTAATACCGAACGTTTCAATTATTCTAACTATCACCTTAAGCATGATGCACTAGCGCTACTTTGGTTAGCTGCAAAGCAGGGCAGTGAAAATGCACAGGCACGCTTGCTCGGTGAATTTGAGCGTGCGTATAACGCAGGCTTTATTGCTACTGACTATATTGATGAAACCACTGCAATCTATTTTCTAGAGAAGCTAGTTAATCTTGAAAACGCAGACGCTGCATGGCTGCTGTACCAAATATTAGGTGAAGAAGGTGCGTCACAGCGCTTTATGCGCTTAGCGGCGCTCGGCGAGGTCGCAGAAGCACAGCTTGCGTTTGCAATGTCTACTGATTCGCCAGAAAAACGTGAGAAGTGGCTGGTACGCGCGGCTTCACAAAACTACGTACCCGCACAGGCCGCATTGGCCGATTGGTATCTTCTACACGGGCAACAACAACTAGCGAAACCACTGCTCGCAGCAACAGCAACCTTAGACATGCAAAGTGCATTTAAGTATGCTCGCCTTCTGTGGGACGAAGGGGAATTTTCTGAGGCTAAGGAGCATTTTAGCTTTGCCGCGAAGAAAGGGCATCTTCAAGCAGAAAAAGCCTTAGAGGCCATCAATCTCTACACGCCGTATTCTATACAGCAAGCACTAAAGCAGTCTCCTTCATTTAACTGGGAGAATGAAGGGAAATGCCTTCAGCGTATTCAGCCTTTTGCTACCAGTTTAGCTACTATCATGCGTGCTCACAGTCTTTATAACTCATTCAATGACGACAAGCGCCTGCAGAACCTTTCTATTTGCCTGGCCCCGCCTATTTGGCTTAAACCCGATGTACTAAGCTGCGATCCGGATTATAAGAACGCTGGGATCTTAGGCTGTAGTATTACTCCTTTGGCAAGCATTGCGAAAAAGCAGAAATTTAGTCATGCAGTAGTAGTGGCAGAGCAGGGTAAGGCAAATGTTCAAAACGGCGTAATGTACTTAGACATCAGTGACGCTTATTCAGTGTTTGTTCATGAGCTAGCGCACTTCGCAGGCTTCGCTGACGAATATCCTATTGGCAAGGGCATGGCGAATAGGCTGTGCGATGAAGATGGAATAAGCGATTTTGCACCACCAAACCTAATCGTAGATTCTGAGTACTGGTATGCACCTCACAAAACGGTCGAAAATTGGCTAGAGATAGATCCTGCAACCATTATTGCACGCGCCAAAACGTGCACCGTATTGGGGGAAAACAGCTATAAGCCCAGCCGCAGAATTACCTTTATGGAACATCACGATAGCGGCGTGATCCCGCCTTTATATTTGGTACTGTGGCAGCAGCAGCTGGAAAAACAAAATGCCCAGCGACCTATTTCAATGAATTTCTTCCAGGCATTCCACAATAGCGGCAACCAAAAAGAAGCCGCACACTGGTTAGCTGAATACGAAGCGTTTACTGGTGGCAAATAACCGCAGTTGTCATTACTAAAACAATGCACTCGCCACTATTTGGCGAGTGTATCTTTAAGCTCTCTTACCCACATAGACGTTGCACCACAAATTGCTACGGGCATAACGATAAAGTTAACCACGGGAATAAGTGAGAATATATTCACCATCATTCCGAACGTCATCGCTTTCCCTTTGTGTTCGCCAAGGTGCAGGCGCATGCGCGTAAAATCTATCTTGTGGTTGTCGTATGGGTAATCGCAGTACTGGATTGCCATCATCCAGGCGTTAAATAAAAACCACAAGACTTGCCCAATAATAGGTAGGAAAAAGAACAATAACAAAAAACCAATAGCGCGAGGTAAATACCAAACGAGCTTGGTAAGTTCACGGCCTACAGTTCTAGGAATGTCTTTAACTAAAGACATCACGCCCTCGTCACCTAAATCTTGACCCGTTAAATGACGTTCTACTTTTTCTGATAAAACGCCATTAAACGGCGCTGCAATCCAGTTTGCCAGTGTACCAAAGATGAGTGCGAAAATGAGCAATACGCTGATGACTGCTAGGGGCCACAAGAAAAAGCTGATCGCTGTTTTGATCCAGCCTAACCATTCAGGTACAAGGTCAATCACATAAGCGATGCCCATTTCTATTTGGCCAAATAAGAAGTAAAAAGCCACAGAAAAAAGCACTAAGTTTATTGTTAGGGGTACAAAAACAAAACGCTTTAATCCTTTGGTTTTTATGAGCGAAAAGCCTTCAAAGAAATAATGTACACCGCCTGAACTCATTCGTACTCCTTCGCGTTTGAAACGCTGTGTTTGTTAACTATCTGCTCTATCATACGCGCTTGGCGTATTCTCTGCCTAACTCAGTGAAATGGTAATTGTTACAAGCTGTTAGATTTGGTAGAGTCGAAGCATAATAACAAAAGAATCTTCCGTGTGATTGCATCATTTCTACATCAACTGCTATTTCAGCCGATGGTTAGCTGGTTTCTGGCTAATATCAAGGCGATACCGCGTGCAGCTTTGTGTTTAAGAGGGATGATGTGTGAGGCTTAAAAAGATTAAGCTCGCGGGTTTCAAGTCCTTTGTTGAGCCAACTACTATTCCATTCCCCGGCGAAATGACCGCCATCGTAGGTCCTAACGGCTGCGGCAAGTCGAATGTCATTGATGCTGTACGTTGGGTTTTAGGTGAAAGTTCTGCCAAAAACTTACGCGGCGATGCAATGACCGACGTGATTTTTAATGGCTCTTCGTCTCGTAAGCCAGTGGGGCAATGTAGCGTTGAACTTGTTTTCGACAACAGTGCAGGGCGGATAGCAGGTGAATTTGCCAACTACAATGAGCTATCTGTTAAACGCTTAGTTACACGGGACGCCACCTCTACCTATTTTCTAAACGGCACTAAATGTCGCCGGCGTGATGTCACCGATCTGTTTTTAGGAACAGGGCTAGGCCCCCGGTCTTACGCCATCATTGAGCAAGGTATGATCTCGCGGCTTATTGAATCTAAGCCACAGGATTTGCGTGTATTCATAGAAGAAGCCGCGGGTATCTCAAAGTACAAAGAGCGCCGCAGAGAGACAGAAAACCGTATAAGGCACACGCAAGATAACCTTGAACGCTTGAATGATGTGCGCGATGAATTGGGCAAGCAGCTCGAAAAATTACAGCGTCAGGCTGCTGCGGCTACTCGATACAAAACGCTACGTGCACAAGCCAGAGAGCTAAAAGGCCAGTTAGCAGCCCTTCGTTTTCTGAAAAACAGTGAACATATTGAAGCGCTGCAAAAACAGCAGCAAGCACTGCAGTTAGAAGTGGACGACTTAGTGGCTCGGCTACAGGGCGACGAAGCTGGGCTTGAGTCGTATAAAACAAAGCAGCTGGAAACAAAACAAACCATAGATGATCTTCAGCAGCAGCTGTTTACTGCCAGTAACGCAATAACACGACTAGAGCAAAATGCGCTGCACGCAAAACAACGCAAAGGGCAGGTAGAGCAAGAGTTAGCACGAATTAGCGAGCAACACGAATTGCTTAACCACTCTATTGACGAGGCACAGGAAGCGCTTGCGGTATCAAACGAGGCGCTTGAAAACATTGAGCCTGAATTTGCCCTTAAGGAAGCAGAGTTAGAGCATGCCAAAGAGCGTTTTGAAGACGCTGAACAAGCGCTAAGAGAGTTTAACGCACAAGCGCGAGCGCAAGAACAAACCTACAATCAATTTCGTCAGAATGTTCAGCAATGCCATAGCCAAATTCAGTCAACGATGAGCATGCAGTTACGCACTTCTCAGCGTATCAGCGAACTACAAGACGAGCTAAAACAGCTAGATGAAGAAGATTTTGCCAGTCAGATAACGCTTTTAGAAGAGCAATGTAGCGAACTCGATTTTGACCTTGATGAAGCTAAGCAATTATTTCAAGAGTCTAATCAAAAGGTGTCGCAGCAACAAGACGAAGTCAACGCAATAGAAGCGAAGCGCCGTGATGCACAGGGCCAGTTACAAACTGCACTGTCCACAAAAGCTGCGCTAGAAGCGCTTCAACAAGATGCCTCAAATAATGAAGACGTAACGTTAGACGGAATAGAAAAGCTGTGGCAGCAGTTTAGCTCTAACCAAACTCTTGCACCTTGCGTAGAATCGATTTTACAACACACCAAAGACCCCGTTGTTGCTAAAAGCCATGACATACAGGCACTGCTGCAAAACCACGCTTATTTGCCAAGCGGCATTAAAGTGTTTACCGATAAGGCGTTTGTAAGCACTGCCAGATCGGGTTCACTTGCACACGCTTTATTAACTGAATCTAGCACTAATGAATCGTCAACACAGCGTGTTCCCGCATTTTTTAATGACATTTACCTTTGTAGCAACGATGACGAACTTGCGGCAACGATTGAAAGTGCTTTTGACAATGATGATGAACCTGAAGGTATAGCCAAGGGGTTTACTAGCGCAATCTCGCCTTCAGGGTTGTGGGCAAGCTCGCAGTGGGTAGTGAAACCTGGCGAAGCAAGCGACGGTGCTTTGCAGCGGGCGAACAAAATTAAGGGACTGGTAGAAAGCATTGAAGAAACTGAAAGCCTTATAGATGAGATTGAGCATTCACTAGAGCGCGCTAAACAGGCACTTGAACAGAGCGTAGCGCAAAAGCAGGCTATTCAGAGCGCCTTGGGTGAAAAAGAAAACCAGCGCGCACAGATTAAAAATAAACTTTCTTTGCTTGAAATGCAGCAAGAGCAACAGTCTACACGCACTGCCAAACTTAATGACGAGTTAGCAAAGCAAGAGTTAATGTTAGCGAAAGAAGAAGAGCAGTTAGCTCAGCTTTCGGAAAAATTAGAGCTTCAAGAGGCACAAATTCTTGAACACGAAGTACACATTGACGATGTGAACGCTAAGCGTGATGCAAATGAGCGAACTGCGTCAGAGTTGCGCGCGTTAGTTGATACATTAACGTCGCAAAATCATGAGCTTGCACTTAAGAAGCAGCAACTAGAGAACCACCAGAATTTATATAGCCAACAGGTTACACGTAACCTTCAGCAGCGTGAAGAGTACATAAAAAACAAAGAAAGATTACAAAAAGAACTTACACAGCTGACGTCTCCTGAAGAAATTCAAGAAGCAGAGCTTCAGTCGTTGTTGGAAAACAAAGCGGAATTAGAACAGCTGAAAAGTGCTAAGCAAAGTAGTCTTGAAGATATAGAGCAGTGGTTGCGAGAAGCTGAAAAAGGGCATCAAGCTCTGGGTAAAGACATTCAAACGCGACAAACCAATATCGATAAACTTAACATTGATATTGAAGGATATCGGGTACGTGCGAATACGATTTTAGAACAGCTTGATGAAACGCAGCAGTCGCTGAAGAGCATTCTAGAAACCTTACCTGAAGATGCCGAAGAGAAGCGCTGGCAAGAAGACCTTGAAAAAACGCAGGCTAATTTGCAGCGCTTAGGTGCAGTGAACTTAGCCGCAGTTGAAGAGTATGAAACCCAGTCGGAAAGAAAGTCACATTTAGATACACAGCACAACGACCTTACTGAAGCCTTGGAAACGCTACAGTCGGCCATTCGTAAAATTGATAAAGAAACTCGCACGCGCTTTTCTACCACCTTTGAACAGGTTAACGAAGACCTTAAAACGTTATTTCCCAAAGTGTTTGGGGGCGGTTCGGCGTATCTTGCGCTTACCGATGACGATTTGTTAGAAACTGGGGTGACGATAATGGCTCGCCCCCCCGGTAAGAAAAATAGTACGATTCACCTCTTAAGCGGTGGAGAAAAAGCATTAACCGCTTTATCATTGGTGTTTGCTATTTTTAGATTAAATCCGGCACCGTTTTGTTTGCTGGATGAAGTAGATGCACCATTGGATGATGCAAATGTAGGGCGCTTTTGTAACTTAGTGTCAGAAATGTCACAAACAGTGCAGTTTATTTATATCACCCACAATAAAATAGCGATGGAAATGGCCAGTCACCTAACCGGTGTTACCATGGCGGAACCGGGAGTTTCGCGCATGGTGGCGGTAGATGTGGACGAGGCTGTAGCCTTCGCAGAAGCATAACAAAGGGCGAAAGAAATTAAATGGAAGATCAATTACGTCTATTTTTACTCCTTGGAGGCACGGTTTTTATCATCGCAGTGCTTGCCCATGGTATTTGGAAAATTCGTAAAAACAGTAAGCCTTCAGAAAAAGAGCGCTTAGAGCCCCGTCAGTGGCAAGATGATGACAACGATTTTGAGTCGGACGAACAGGAAGGGTTTGACGAGCTGGGCATTGGTGCGGTGCGTGTAGTTAGTAAATCGCAAAACCAAGAGCATGAGGCTGCAAGCGACGTATCGACGAATACGGCAAATGGCCCTGCACATCACGATATCAATGAAAAACATGCTTACAGCAGCGAAGAAGCTGATGACGACGATAGCTTGTCTCAACACGCTACGTCAAAAGAGCAAGGTGATGAAAAAGAGGGCGCACATGGTGAGCATGCGGGTAAACGCTCAAGCAATGTTGGTGATACTGCTAAGCAGTCTGATGCCAAAGAAGAAGCCCAGAAAGCGCCAAAGCTTTACGGTTCTGTGGTTACGAATCCTAAGCCGCACATGAAAGGCCAAGCCCGACCCGATGGCGGATCAACCAAAGGGTCTAGCAGAGGTGATGAAAGCCTTGCTGCGTTCCCTGAACCTCCAGGTTTCTTACTTCGTGAAGGCGAAGAGCAAGAGGAAGTGTCTTTAGCGTCGAATGGTCAGCGTGAAGAAAGCGAACAACCAAATACTCCAAGTAATCAGGAGAGAGCGGAAAGCGCGCAATCGCATGACCCAATTCAGAGTCAGGCGGGCGGTCATCAAGAAAGAGGGCGTGCAGAACCAGTTCGTCCTGCACAGAAGTTTTATATCGACCCAACGCTTGAAGAAGAGCCCCAAGCGGTGCAACCGCCGGCTAAAAACGAAAGAGAAGTTGCTGATTTTAGTTTAGATGCACCCGAAGAGTCTGTTTCATCCAGCGATGTTCATGAAGAAAATGAACAGCCGCGACGTTTTGCACGTAACAAACGAAGCAAAACGCCAGTGAGAAGACGTGAAGAGCCGAATTTTGGTGACGATCAAATGCGTATTGATTTTGACACCAGTGAAGCAGCTAGCGCTGATTTTGGCGATGAAAGCTTTAGTGCTAATGAGTCAGGTAATGATGGTGCTGGAACTACATCAAAGACCGCTAAGTCGTCGATTGAACCCGAGGTTTTGGTATTAAATGTAAGAACGCCAGAAGGCGAGCCCATTTCAGGCGCTGCACTATTACCTATGCTATTAACATTAGGGTTTAAATTTGGCGATCAAGACATCTTCCACCGCCACGTAAACTCAAACGGCAAAGGGCCAGTATTGTTTAGCCTTGCTAACATGTTTAAGCCTGGGGTTTTCGATATTGATAACCTAGAGAACTTTGAAACCCAAGGTATTTCACTGTTTATGATATTGCCTATTGAGGGTGACCCTCATCAAGTGTTTAACATGATGCACAATGCAGCCCGCAAATTGGCAGATGAGTTCGGCGCACAAGTACTTGATGGACGCCGAAGCGTATTAACGAAGCAGGGCTTACAGCAATACGTCGAGAAAATTCGTGAGTTCGAGCGCAAGCGTATGATTGCGCGCAGCTAGCGTTAATTTATCACTTGCGCCTCAATCTTGTGGATTATTCATGTAGGTGCAAAAACAAAAAAGGACTTGGCTCATACCCAGGTCCTTTTCTATTGATCTTTGATGTATAACAAGGGCTAGCAAGCCATAGCAATGTAGCGTGGCTGTACGTTTCACAACATGACTGAAATAGGCCAGGTTTTTGCAGCCCATTTGGAACATACAGCGGCTTGGGCGAATAGGCCTTGGCAACGAATTGTAATACTTTTAACTATTTAAACGGCGTGACAACAACTCCATGTCAGATTCTTTAGAACAAGCAAAGCAACAAATAGCAACACTTCGCAACACACTTAATGAGTACAACTATCAGTACTATGTGATGGATGACCCTTCGGTTCCTGATTCAGTATATGATAGAGATATGCAGGCGCTTATTGCGCTAGAAAAACAATATCCTACGCTTCAAAGCCCGAATTCTCCCAGTCAAAAAGTAGGGGGCGCAGCGTTATCGGCCTTTGAACAAGTTACCCATGATGTTCCTATGCTGTCGCTGGATAACGCCTTTGATGAAGAATCACT
This sequence comes from Alteromonas sp. CNT1-28, assembly GCF_022348345.1. Taxonomy (NCBI): domain Bacteria; kingdom Pseudomonadati; phylum Pseudomonadota; class Gammaproteobacteria; order Alteromonadales; family Alteromonadaceae; genus Alteromonas; species Alteromonas sp. CNT1-28. The sequence continues at coordinate 27,119 of NZ_JAKREZ010000030.1, forward strand.
GCTTGCCTTCGAAAAACGTTTAAAAGACAGACTAAAAGATTCGGCAACGTTAGATTTTAGCTGCGAACCCAAGCTAGATGGTTTAGCGGTAAGTATTCTGTATGAAAATGGCGAATTAATGCGTGCTGCAACCCGTGGTGACGGCCAGGTAGGCGAGAATATCACGGCTAACGTGCGTACCATTTCTAATGTGCCGTTAACGCTTCGTGGTGAGCATTATCCTGAGCGCGTAGAAGTGCGCGGTGAAGTGTTTATGCCTCGTGAGGGCTTTGCAAAACTCAACGAACACCAAAAAGAAACGGGGGGCAAGGTTTTTGCCAACCCTCGTAATGCTGCGGCCGGTAGTTTACGACAGTTAGACTCTAAAATTACGGCCAAGCGCCCGCTGATGTTTTATGCTTATTCTCTTGGCGTAGTGCAACCTGAAAGTTTTGAATTACCCACAACACACAGCGAGCGCCTTAAGCAATTAGGTAATTGGGGGCTGCCGCTGTGCCCTGATATCGACACCGCCGAGGGCGGTAAGGGCTGCTTGGCCTACTACAACCACATTTTGGAAAAGCGCGACAGTTTGCCGTATGACATTGACGGCGTTGTGTTTAAGGTTAACCGTATTGACCTGCAAAATGCCCTTGGATTTGTTGCTCGAGCGCCTCGCTGGACGATTGCGCAGAAGTTTCCTGCACAAGAAGAAGTGACTAAGTTACTGGACGTTGAGTTTCAAGTAGGAAGGACTGGTGCGATCACGCCGGTTGCCCGCTTAGAGCCCGTGTTTGTAGGCGGAGTTACAGTATCTAATGCTACGCTTCACAATCAGGACGAAATTTCCAGATTAGGCGTTAAAGTTGGCGACACTGTGGTGATCCGCCGTGCGGGTGACGTAATTCCTCAAGTGGTATCTGTGGTAGAAGCTAATCGCACAGGTAGCGAAACTGACATTACCTTCCCAAGCCAATGCCCAGTGTGTGACTCGCAGGTTGAGAAACTAGAAGACGAAGCGGTTGCCCGTTGCACCGGTGGGTTAATTTGTGCCGCACAACGCAAGCAGGCGCTTAAGCATTTTGCTTCGCGTAAAGCATTCGATATTGATGGTCTGGGCGACAAGTTAGTCGATCAGTTAGTTGACGCTGATCTTGTGCACAGTCCCGCCGACTTTTTCACACTTTCGTTAGGCGATGTTGTTGGGCTGGAACGCATGGCTGAAAAGTCTGCCAGTAAGCTACTGGCATCGCTAGAAGCTTCAAAGCAAACCACGCTTGCCAAGTTCCTATACGCATTGGGGATCCGTGAGGTTGGCGAAGCTACTGCGGCAAACTTGGCTGCGCACTTCGAAACCTTGGAGGCTATTCGCGAGGCGTCGCTTGAAGCACTGGTTGAAGTCCAAGACGTTGGCGAAGTGGTGGCTACCCACATTTTCAATTTCTTTAACGAGTCACACAATACCGATGTTATTGATGCGCTATTAAAAGAAGGAATTAATTGGCCAGCTATTGAAAAGCCAGATTCGGATAATTTGCCTCTTGAAGGCAAAACATGCGTTATTACCGGTACGCTTAGCGAAATGGGGCGTTCTGATGCGAAAGCCCGTTTGCAGTTACTTGGTGCAAAAGTGGCAGGCTCGGTAAGTAAGAATACCGACTTTCTTGTAGCAGGTGAAAAAGCGGGTTCCAAGCTAACCAAAGCACAAGAGCTAGATGTGGAGGTATGGGACGAAGCTGCGCTTATCGCTTTTTTATCAGAGCATGAAAAGTAGCCTGTCTGGCTTAAATTCAATAACAGAGCTCGGCGTAATGGTTTTCCTGAATAAATTAACGCCGAACTCATATTGATTGTTACCAATAAAAAACGCCACTTCTATGAAGTGGCGTTTTTTGTAATTCTTGCTCTGTCTTTTACGGCGTACTTTGTACTGAACGTTGTAAGGGGCTTGAGAAAAGGTAAATATTTCTACAAACCCTCAAGTGTAGGGCTCTCACGCTAGTGGGCTTCTTGATTCCGCATTTGTCTGCGTCTTTCCCAGGCTTTTTTCACTTGAAAGCGCCAAACCCAGTTCAAAGAGAAATAACCCGCTAGTCCAAATACAACCGAGCAAATTCCACACCCGACTAGAAATGCAGGGCCGATGGTATTAATGCTTTCTACAACCCACTGCCAACTAAACTGAAATTCAAAATGCTCAGGCTTGGTCCCAAGTACAGTAGTACCAACCTTGTAAGCTCCATAGAATATAGGCGGGATAGTAAATGGGTTAGTCACCCAAACAGTTGCAACAGATAAGGGCAGGTTTGCGCGAAATGGAATAGCTAAACCGGCAGAAAGCCACATTTGAAACGGTACCGGCCAAAACGCGAAAAATAAACCTATGCCAAATGCACCAGATGCAGAACGACGGTTTAAGTGCCACAGATTGGGCTCGTGCAATACGCTACCAAAAATTTTTAAAGCTTTGTTTTGCTTAATGCTTTGGTGATCTGGCAAAAAACGTCGGATAAATTTCTTAGGCATAAATTTCAATGCATCTCGAAAATAAAATCAAAAAAGACAGAAAAAATAACAGTAAACGGAATTGCGCAACATGAATTTGCACCACCCACATTCACTCACTGTCAATTGCTACGTGAAAACATGGTCAATCGTATCACAATTTGCTTAAGCTGTTTTTGCGCTAGCGCAATAAGTGCAGTTTCCTGGCAAAAACTTCCAAGTACTCACAGCATGGCATTGATGATTGCCATTTTAATAATATCTGTGACTATTATTATATTCATTTCGACGACAAAACCCGCTGAACATCATGCATTTCCAGAGGTGCTGCTATGTTGGGCAGTGAGCGGGCTGCTGTCTGGAGTACTTTGGGTGGCGAGTGTAGGGCATTTTTACTACGCTTGGCAACTGCCCCAAGGGAAAATTCAACAAGATGTCACAATTTCAGGTCGAGTTGTGTCGGGGGGATGTGTCTTCGGCACAGCTAGGGTGCTGGAATCAACTTATCACTATGTTGTCGCTATTGAGTCTGTCAACCGTGAAAGCACAGCGACATTTCTAGACAACGGTATACTTTCCCCCTTGCCTAAGCGTGTTTTAACTAGCAAGTTTAATTTCAAAGCTCGTCTTACTCACCAACGTTATGAATTCCCAAATGATCGAAAAAGCGAAGGCTTAGCCAATAAGAAAATCGCACATGCTCAACAGGGAACTATAGGCGTGCGGCCTCAATCAGTTTCTCCGTCCCAGGTGAAATTAAATTGTTTGCACAACGGCGATACCTTCACCGCAATTGTAAAACTTAAACCTGCATACGGTACGGCTAATCCTGTTGGAGCTAGCCGACAACAGCAGTTGGTTAGCCAATTTATTCATGCAACTGGCTATATCAAGTCGATAGAGCACTATAAAACAAAACATAATCACTCAGTGCGTTATGGACTTGCTACAACATTGCAGAAGCTAGACCTTGTTCATGAAAGATGGTGGCGCGCATTGCTGCTAGGGGATAAAACGGGCTTTACGTTGGGTGATTGGACGCTGTTACAACGCACCGGCACTGGGCACATATTTAGTATATCAGGCATGCATCTATCACTTATCGCTGGGGTCTGCTTGTTGTTTTTTAACCCTGTTATATTTTTACTCACGCATGTTACTAGCCTATTAGGCAGAGCGAAATATTGGTTAGTACGTTCAGCCTCCATCAACTATCCGGCAACAGGTCGAAAGAACAGAGAGCAGCAAACAAGTAAGATGTTTCAAACCAGCGCGCCAATTAGAGCCTCTGTGCTTTGTGTGCTTGTCGCTGCTTGTTTTTGTTACGCGTTGCTTAGTGGAAGCGCATTGCCGGTTGTGCGTGCGCTGATACTGGTAACTATGGGGAGCGTGCTGTCTCTTTCTCGACATGCATGGCGGCCAGTAAATGTTGGGCTCACAATGCTTACTTTGAGCTTGTTGCTGTTTCCTCTCTCTATATTAAACGCTAGCTTTTACTTGAGCATAGGGGCTGTACTGTGCATTTGGTTTTTAGTTGTTGTTTGGGGGCTACAGCGAGCACCATGGTATGTGTCTTTGTTTAAACTACAAGTAGCGCTTACCGTAATCATGATGCCCCTAACCCTAATATGGTTTGGTAGCGCCAGTTTTGTTGCAGTTGTTACCAACTTAATCGCCTTGCCCGTCATATCGTTACTTTTACCTATTTGTTTAATTTCGTTGTTAGTCCTTCATTTTGCTGAGTTGCCTTTCGCACAACAAGTTACGGGCATGCTTATGCATTACAGTGATGTGTGTTTAGGGTATTTGTTATCGCTTTTGAACGTTCTTAGTCAGTTTTCTGGGAGCGCTATCAATTTTTACGTAAGTAGTGGTGCGGCACTTTGTCTAATTGTCGCTTTTTTTATTTTTCTTTTGCCAACATGGCGGTACAAAGCTATCTGCGTAGCGCTTCTCTTGCTCCCATCGCTAAGCATTTTTCAAAAGTGGTTACCTACCAATGAATCGATATGGGCGCTGCATGTATTTGATGCGGGCCAGGCCAGTGCTATTGCAGTGACTGCGGGAGGTCGGGCTATGATTATTGATTCTGGCGCTCAGTTTAATGGCAATGCTCATACTGCAACGAAACATCTCTTACCTTTTTTGGAAAGTAAGCATATTTCGAATATAGATGTTGTAGTTCATACGCATAGTGACAACGATCATGCAGGAGGCGCATTAGCCATTGAACAACACGCCTTAGCTAAAAAAGCCACTTTCTATACACCAACATTAGGTTGTGAGCGAGGAAAGCGTATACGCTGGCAGAACTTAACAATCAATTTTCTATGGCCGCCAAATGGCAACAAAGAAGACAACAATGCCATGTCGTGTGTGGTTAAAATAACAAGCGACGCTGGTAGCGTGTTAATTCTTGGTGACATTGAGAAAACAAGTGAGTACGCGTTGATAACCCGTGAAATCATGGATGGTTTTTCAGAGGGGGCTTCAATGGATACTTTAGCGAGTTCTACAAATCTAAGTGCCGACATTCTTATTGCGCCGCATCACGGAAGCAAAACGTCGTCTACCAATGTTTTTATAGAACACGTTGCACCAAAAGCTGTGATCTTTACGCAAGGTTATGAGAATCGATGGCAGTTTCCTGCGTATGTTGTGGCTAAACGTTACGAGCGTTTGGGCGTAACGCAATATTTAACAAGCTATCACGGATATATAAGCGCAACCTTCGATAAGAATTCTTTCCATATAGATTCCCAACGTGGAACGTTGAAAAAACGCTGGTATTTACCAGGCATTACACCGCGACACCTCAAAGACTAAGTAATATCGCCAAATGACAGAAATATTAGCTTGTAACGAAACGAAGATGTACACGAATACCTTTAAATAGGTATGAAGTGGCCACACATTATTCACTTAGTTGGCAGACTAACCAATTTTGCCGCTATATTAGTGAATTAGAGCGAGAACGAGTACAATACTTCCAACGCGTTTTTGTTAACGTTTCAAACAGGTTAAAAAAACTACATGCAACAAGCCGACAACTCGGATTATCAAATTAAGCGCTTTTTACAGTATCTTAAAGCGTATAAAGTGCCTTTCGTTTTTGCCATCATCGGTATGGTTGGTTATTCCGCGGTAGATACCTTCGTATTTTCCCAGCTTCAGCCAATGATTGACGAATCACTGGGGAAAAACGACCATGACTATCTACGTCTAGCCGCATATGCGATTGTGCCGCTCTTTTTGTTACGGGGTGTTTTCAACTTTTTAGGTAGTTACACGCTAAGCTGGATTGGTGCTCAGGTGGTAATGCGCATGCGCCAGCAGTTGTTTGAAAAATACATTCATCTTCCAGTGGCATTTCACGATAATCATGCGGTTGGCGGGCTTATCAGTAAAGTCACCTACGACACAGAGCAAGTGGCTAATGCATCTGGTAAGGCGCTGCTAACATTGGTGAGGGAAGGCGCACTGGTCATCGGTTTGCTGTGTGTCATGTTCTATTACTCATGGCAGCTTTCTCTCATATTTCTTTTAATTGGCCCGATTGTGGCAGTGATTGTTTCTATCGTTAGTAAGCGTTTTCGCGTTGTAAGTAAAAACATTCAACAATCAATGGGCAACCTAACATCGTCGGTAGAGCAAGCGGTGAAAGGTCACAAAGTTGTGATCATGTTTGGCGGTCAAGAAATAGAGCAAAAGCGTTTCGAGCAGAAAAACAATCACAACCGTCAACAGTCAATGAAGTTGAATGTCACTTCTATTTTGAGTGTGTCTTCAATACAGGTAATAGCGTCAATTGCCCTTGCAGTCGTTCTGTTTATTGCCAGCACGCCTGGTATGCTTGAAAAGCTTACTGCAGGTGTATTTATCAATGTGGTCTTTTGCATGGTAATGCTGCTGAAGCCCCTTAAACAGCTCACTACCATTAATAACCAATTTCAAAAAGGTATGGCAGCCTGCGCCAGTATTTTTGAAATTCTTGATGAAGCAGACGAAGAAGATAAAGGGAAAACCAAAGTAGAGCGCGCAACAGGAAAAATTGAATTTGACGACGTTACATTTTCTTATCCAGGAAAACAGACGCCCGCGTTATCTAATGTGAGCTTTATCGCAAACCCTGGGCAGTCGATTGCTTTGGTAGGGCGCTCGGGAAGTGGTAAATCGACCATCTCGTCGCTGCTTACACGCTTTTATGTACCGCAAGAAGGTGAAATTCGCTTGGATGACACGGCGCTCAACGATATTGATCTTAAAGATCTGCGGGCGCAGTTCGCCGTGGTATCGCAAAACGTTACGCTATTTAACGATACCATAGCTAACAATATTGCTTATGGTGCGCGCCAAAACGTATCACGTAAAGACATCGAGAATGCGGCAAAAATGGCGCATGTTGAAGAGTTCTTATCGAACTTACCTGAAGGACTAGATACGGTAATTGGTGAAAACGGCTTGATGCTTTCGGGCGGCCAGCGTCAGCGTATTGCCATTGCAAGGGCAATACTTGCCGAAGCGCCCATACTTATTCTGGATGAAGCGACATCTGCCCTTGATACAGAGTCTGAGCGTTTGATCCAAGACGCATTAGAAACGCTGCAAAAACGATGCACCAGCATTGTTGTGGCGCACCGTTTGTCTACCATCGAAAACGCAGATTGCATTATGGTAGTGGAGCAGGGGCGCATTATTGAAAAAGGTAAACACAACGAATTGCTTGAAAAAGGTGGTCACTACGCGCAACTGCACGCGTTACAATTTGGTGAGACTAAGTGAGTCAATCACAAAGTAAAACCAAGCACGATAAATGGTATTTCGGCCATCCTTTAGTGTGGCTGCTCTCACCATTTGCGCTGCTGTTCTACTTTATTTCGGCAATTCGCCGGTTACTTTTTAAAATTGGATTCAAAAAGGCCTTTAAGGCTAACGCTCCCGTGATTGTCGTTGGCAACATATCAGTGGGCGGCAACGGCAAAACGCCAGTCGTATTAGCTTTAGCCGATTATTACCAGAAGCAGGGCTTTAAGGTCGGCATTTTAAGTCGGGGCTATGGCGCTAAATCACCAGAATACCCGCGATTAGTGAAAGGCGAAGATGATGCGTCTGAGGTGGGAGACGAACCTCGTTTACTGACCATTAGAAGCCAGTGCGACGTTGTTATCGATCCAGTCCGCGCACGTGGAGCCGCGTACTTAAGTGACGAATTACACTGCGATTTAATTATTTGTGATGACGGCCTTCAACATTACGCACTTCATCGCGACGCTGAAATTGTGGTGATGGACGATAGAAAAGTAGGCAGTGGATATTTGCTGCCAATGGGGCCCCTTCGCGAAGGACAATGGCGCCTTGGTACCGTTGATGCGCTAGTACATAATAGCCGTTCAATGCCGACATTTAGCCATGCTGTAGCGCCTCAATATCTAATGACCTTAGTAGCTGGGGACTTCACCTCTGTTTCAAACAGAGTAAGAACCAGTCCCCTTGAAGAGATACAAAAAGTGCCGTGCAACGCAATTGCTGGAATAGGTTCACCTCAGCGTTTTTTCTCTCAGCTTAAAGAAATGGGTATCCAGCTTTCTTCAGCTACACCGCTGGCGGATCACCATGCGATCACACGGTCAGACATACCGAATGGCAGAGTATTAATGACAGAAAAAGACGCCGTTAAAGCTGCACCTTTTGCTCATAACGACTGCTGGTTTTTACCTGTTACCGCGCATTTAGCGCCAGACTTTTTTAATTTAGTAAATGTGAAACTTGCCAAGGCAGGTTTGAAGATCAACCAAGACGGACAGGAATAATAACAATGGCCTTTGATAAAAAGCTTTTAGAAGTTTTGGCTTGCCCAGTGTGTAAGGGAAAATTAGTTCTGAGTGATGATAGCACCCAGTTAGTGTGTCGATTTGATAGATTGGCTTTCGATATTAAAGATGGCATCCCTGTACTTATCGAAAGTAAAGCAACAGCATTGTCGTTAGACGATGTTGACGCGACACGGTAATAAAACGTTAATCTAAGTGGTAAATAAGGGCGAAATAAAGTTATGTCATTTACAGTTGTGATCCCTGCTCGATACGGCTCAAGTCGGTTTCCTGGCAAACCCTTAGCGCTTATTGATGGAAAGCCGATGATTCAACATGTGGTTGAACGTGCTAAAGAAGCTGGAGCGGATAACGTCATTGTTGCCACGGACGATGAACGTATTCAAAACGTCGTGCTAGGTTTTGCTCAAGTATGCATGACGTCTGTCAACCACCAATCTGGAACAGAGCGCATTGCCGAGGTTATCGAAAAAGAAGGCATTGCGAGTTCTACTATTGTGGTTAACGTACAGGGGGATGAGCCATTTATTCCCGCCGAAAACATCAGGCAGGTTGCAGATAATCTTGCCAATGCGCCTCAGTGTCAGATGGCTACGTTATCTACGCCTATTGAAAGTGTTGAGGATGTGTTTAACCCCAATATCGTTAAGGTATTGGTAAACGAAAAGGGTGAGTCTATCTATTTTTCACGTTCTCCTATTCCTTTTGAACGCGATCACATGATGGCAAAGCCGCAATCTGCAAATACGTCGCTGTACAAACGCCATATAGGTATTTATGCCTATCGTGCTGAATACGTTAAGCAATATGTTGCTTATGCGCCTAGCTCTCTGGAGCAAATTGAATCCTTAGAACAGCTTCGAGCCATATGGTATGGCGATAAGATTCACTGTGAGGTGGCGATAGCGCCACCGCCAGTTGGAATTGATACCCCGGAAGATCTAGAACGTCTTTTAAAGACTATAAGTTAATAAGAAATGAGTGCTGAAATAGGGCTGACGCCTTGTAGTAAATTAGCAACAAGCCTTATCTAAACAGCCAGTTCTTATAAAAGGTGAGTGAAACCTTTTAAACGCATACACATAGTAACAAGGGAACCGTTATGAACGTAGTTATTACCGGTGGCAACAGAGGCATAGGCCTTGCGCTCACCAAGCAATATAAAGCACGTGGTGCGAAAGTTTATGCTACCTGTCGAAACAGTTGCGACGAGCTAAACAGTGCTGGTGTGACAATCATCAAAGGTGTGGACGTATCCCAACCAGAAATGTTGGCTGAAAAGCTTGCACCTTTAATGGACGTTAACATCGATTTGCTCATTAATAATGCCGGAGTGCTCGGACGCGAGAGTATTGACGATTGGGATCCAAATACCATCGATTATCAATTTAGGGTTAATGCATTAGGTCCATTGTTAGTTACTCAAACACTATTACCCGCAATGGCAAAAGACGGTAAAATTGCCATGATAACCAGTCGCATGGGTTCAATGGCAGACAATGGGTCAGGCGGCTACTATGGCTACCGAATGTCCAAAGCCGCACTAAACGCGGCGGGAGTTTCCATGGCGAATGATCTGAAGCCCAAGGGGATTGCAGTAGGTATTTTCCATCCTGGATTCGTTCAAACAGAAATGGTGAATGGAGCGGGAGATATTGATGCTGATACCTGCGCTGAGCGTTTGTCACAACGCATAGATGAGCTAAATGTATCTAACGCAGGTCGCTTCATCCATTCAAATGGTGATGAGTTGCCTTGGTAGGTTTAATGTTGGTTTGCCACAAACTCAATCAATAGTGCATAACACCAAAAGGGCGCTTACGAAAAGCGCTCTTTTACTTTTCAACTACACGTGTTCTTAACTACATGATTCCAACGCGCCTTAGCTTTTTAGCGCGTTAAATCATACGTATCAATGATTTGCTTAATAGACCCGTCTTTTAAACGAGCGCTAAGGGCTTGGTTAAACTCTGGAAATAGTGATGCGCACTTAGATTTGGCGGAGATAGCAAAATGTACATTGTTTGAAGATATAGGTGACTGGCTTATTCGCATGCCATCATTTTCTGGGTCGTTCAAGTGGCTTAGTGCTGCGCTTTGTGGTGAAACTGCGTAATCAGCACGATGTCGACGCATCATTTCATACATTTTGTCGTGGTCTTTAACTTCGATAATATTCAAGTTTGATTTAATGCTATCGAATTTTTCACCTAAGCTTATTCCTCGAGGCATCACACCAATATATTGCGCGAGTGCGTTAAGCGAAAGGTCGGTACCTCGCGTTTGAGAAAGTGAAGGAGAGAGCACAACGTAAACCTCTTCTGCTGCAAACGGTGCGGTGATAAGCCATTTTCGACTACGAGCTTCGTTCCAATAGTTTCCCGCCAAAATATCAAGCTCGCCCGCGTCGAGTTTGGATTCTATTCGTTTCCAGGGGAGCCCGGTTTCTATCTTTAGTGTGACACCTAAATCCCGTGCTAGCAGGGTTAAAACGTCAAATGCTATCCCCGTAGCTTTCAACCTTCCTTCAAACTCGTTAAATGCGTAGGGAAACCACTGTTGTGCTCCCGCGGTGTGTAAAGTCTTGCACTCTGTACTGGCAAGTGCACGAGGGTTGAATACGAAAGTTAAAATGAGCACTATGCCAAATGACAAGATGTGGCGGGAAGAGTGTTTCAGTTTGGAGTAGGGTAACATTGCCATATTTTATTAACGTACCACAGAAGATGGCATTGATAGTTTTACTTGTTTAATTATGTATAGGGTCTGTTATACATAAAACCCTATCGACTGGCAATTAGCCGATAGGGTTACAAAAATAACGAATAGGTGACTTTCGAGTATAGACTGCAGTTAATCGAAAGTTACAGCGCGGGATCAGCTACTTCGCCTTCGTCTTCTTCGTCTTGGTCTTCAGACAATACTGCCCATACGTCGTGTTCGTTAGCGTGAATAACTTCAGCCCAAACACGATCGCCAGGTTTTACGTCATAAACGCCGTTTAAATGAACCAGACCATCAACTTCCGGTGCGTCTGCATAGGTACGGCCGACGGCACCTTCCGCATCAACGCTGTCGATAACAACTTGATATTCGTTACCGATTCTCGCTTGAAGTCGCGCTGCGCTTATTTCGCCCTGTACTTCCATAAACCGTGCAAGGCGAGCTTGTTTCACTTCTTCTGGCACTGGGTCGGGGAGGTCATTTGCTCTTGCACCTTCAACAGGGGAATAGGCGAATGCACCAACACGATCAAGCTGCGCTTCGCGAAGGAAGTCCAATAACTCTTCAAACTCTTCTTCCGTTTCGCCCGGAAAGCCGACGATGAATGTCGAACGAATGACTAATGATGGGCACTGTTCGCGCCACTTTTTAACGCGCTCTAATACGCGCTCAGCACTACCTGGGCGTTTCATTAACTTAAGAATACGTTTGTTGGCGTGTTGAAACGGAATATCCAAATAAGGAAGGATTTTACCTTCGTTCATTAGTGGAATTAGGTCATCCACATGCGGGTAAGGGTACACGTAATGTAAACGGACCCAAATGCCCATTTCGCCCAGCTTTTCACACAACTGTTGCATGTGTGCTTTAACCGGCATGCCGTTCCAAAAGCCCGTTCTGTGCTTAACATCAACACCATAGGCGCTAGTGTCTTGTGAAATAACCAATAGCTCTTTAACACCAGCGTCTTTCAAACGCCTAGCTTCATCGAGTACGTTACCCACTGGGCGGCTGACAAGGTCGCCACGCATAGAAGGAATGATACAGAACGTGCAACGGTGGTTACAGCCTTCTGAAATCTTTAAATAAGCATAATGACGAGGCGTTAATTTTACACCATGGTCAGGGATGAGATCTTCAAACGGATTGTGCTGGGGTTTTGGAAGATGATCGTGTACTTGCTCAACTACCGTTTCGTAGGCATGAGGCCCCGTGATAGCCAGTACATTTGGATGAAGCTCTCTAATTTCGTCTTCTTTAACACCTAAACACCCGGTAACGATAACTTTGCCGTTTTCTTTAAGTGCTTCGCCTATAGTGTCTAATGACTCTTCTACCGCCGCGTCAATGAATCCACAGGTGTTAACGATAACCAAGTCGGCATCGTTGTAGGTAGGGACTACGTCATAACCTTCGGTGCGAAGTTGAGTAAGAATACGCTCTGAATCAACTAAGTTCTTAGGGCAACCTAAGCTAACAAAACCAATTCTGCTTCCATTGCTTTGTTGCGAAGGTTTGTTGTCACTTAATACCTTCACTGGCGTTTCTAGCGTGGTGGTTTTATTTACTACTTTGTTTGGATTAAACGTTTCTACTGTCATCTAAAATATCACCTGGGAAATGACTGAGCTTAAAATGGCCGCGGATTATACAGGAAAACACGCTTGTACGCAGTATATATAATTAGCGACCAAGATATAAATTATTGACGCATGGTCACAATACAGCCGTAATTTAGGCACTAAACGTGAAAACAAGTTTAAACGGCCACGGGTTTCATTGTAAAAGCGGCACGAACAAGGTTTAAAAATACCTTACTCACCCCCACATTTATCACTTCTTAAAAGTAAACATTATCAGAGTTGAATGCGCTTTAGGGTTCAAATTAATAAAATAGAAGTGAATGCATGCTTAAATTACCGCTAACTTTTTATGATGAGTCAGGGCGAATTCTACCTCCCCGTTGGCTTTACAGCGTGTTTATACTTCTATGCATTGACTGGCTCGCGTTCGTCTTTTCTCTGGCTTCCCGCACTCTAACTAGTGAGTTACTTACGTTCTTTTACCCACAAAAAGAAACGTTAGGGTTGGGGTTAGCGGCAAGTTTACCGGTGTTAATTGCGTTATCTTTGGTTAGTCAACGAGATCGCTTATGGAAAAAAGGCTTTTTAGCATGGCGCCGATGGGTTATTCCGCTGGCTCAATTGGGGGTGTTGGCATTGTTAAGTGTTCAGCTTTACTACGCTATGCATCATCACTGGGGGTTTGAAACTATTACGGGTGTAAAAATCGTTTTTTACAGTATAGCCTTGTACGCAATTTCAAAAAGTCGTCATTTAAAGTGGATGGTAGAGGATTGGGAAACACCTAACCCCTGAACCTCATTCTCCAAAAACATCTTTATCGGAAATATATTAAATGCACTCAATTGAACAGTCGTAAAACTGAGTGCAAAATCTGTCAGAACGTTAGAGGCTGCGTAAGTGGTTCCCCAACGCCTGTTCATAGTAGGCAAATACGCTGATTTGACTGTCGTTAACCAGACGTTCATAGCAAATACCCGCTAAGGCATAGGTATTTTCACCAACCTGAAGAAAAACGGCAGGTGCTTTAGGATTTGACTGATCGTAAATCCATTCACCATCTAGCTGCGCTTTTAAAATTTCTCCAACGTAAGCGCCAAAGATATTACAGATGGTGAACACTGCTTCATCTTCTAACGCTAAATCGTGATATTTATCTACGAAACTAAGTAAAATGTCGTCCACCAGTGCTACGCTAGCGGGTGAGTGGTCGAGTACAATATCGAACTCATCAGCTGCTGTTACCACAGCGTCCTTCGCGCAATCTGCCATTAATTTATTGAGTTCATCAGGTGACATGTTGTTCTCCTTCTCACCGATACTTTTGTTATAACAAGCTAACGCTTAAAAAGTCGTTAAGACAAGGTGTTATAAGTTTTTGACTATTGTGCGCAAGTTATCGGCCAAAGTCTATTTTTGTCCAGTTAATCTATTTATTACACTTGCAGCGGCAAACATACCAAAGGTGGCGGTTACCGTGACCACAGCACCAAAGCCGCCTGCACAGTCTAGTCGAGTACCACCTTCCATTGCAGATTTGTTGTAACAAACCGAGCCGTCTGGTTGTGGGTAGCGCAATTGCTCTGTTGAATAGATACACTCAACGCCAAAGCGACGTTTTGGGTTTTTACTAAAATTATAGTTACGTCTAAGCTCACTGCGTAGCTTAGCTGCTAGGGGGTCTTGTGTTGTTTTAGCTAAATCGCCTTTAGTGACTTGAGTTGGGTCTATTTGACCGCCCGCACCGCCAACCGTAACAATGGGAATTTTGTTGCGTTTACAGTGAGCTATCATCGCCGCTTTAGCGCGAATACTGTCAGTGGCATCGACTACAGCGTGCATTTCTTTGGTCAAAAGCGTGGCCGTATTGTCTGGGGTGACAAAATCCTCAATACAGATCACTTTGCAAGCAGGATTTATCAAGTGAATTCTCGATGCAATGGCGTCGACCTTTGCTTCCCCTATGGTATTGGAAAGCGCGTGAATTTGACGATTTGTATTAGTTACGCAAACATCGTCTAAATCAATAAGGGTTATAGTACCAATGCCCGAACGAGCTAGTGCTTCTGCAGTCCAACTTCCCACACCGCCAATGCCGACTACAGCCACATGACTGTTGGCTAAATTATTAGTTTGCTGTGCGCCATATAAACGCACAATACCGCCTAAACGTGGATCATCAGACATGTTTCACTTCACTTAAAAATAAACTAACTCAAAGGCGTGTGTTTACACAAAAACGTGCAAGCACGCTAGCAGGGCGCGCATCATCTCAAAAGTGGACACTAAAGATCAATACACTCCAGTTTTTTCGAATAATAAATCCGATTTTAAGCGACATACGTTCTACCCAATACATGTTTAAATGGATTCATTGTTTAATGAAGTAATAAAAAGGGGCAGGCATATGGGCTTACTCGTTGATGGAAAATGGCAAGACAAGTGGTACGACACCAGCAAAAATGGTGGGAAATTTGAGCGCCAAGCATCTAAATTTCGTGACAAAGTTAGTAATGAAGATGGTTCCACGTTTCCCGCTGAATCTGGTCGCTATCATCTTTATGTCTCGTTAGCTTGTCCTTGGGCCCACAGAGCGCTCATATTTAGAAAGTTAAAGGGATTGGAGGCGCATATTGATGTTTCGGTGGTACACCCTGAGATGCTTGATCAAGGCTGGGAGTTTAAAGATTACCCAGGATCAACGGGAGATAAGCTTTATAACTTCGATTATGCGCATCAAATTTATACTAAGGCAGAACCTGAGATAACCACCCGTGTCACTGTTCCAATCCTTTGGGATAAACGAACAGAAACTATCGTTAATAATGAATCAGCTGAAATTATTCGTATTTTTAACAGTGGGTTTAATTCACTGACTAATAATGAAGACGATTATTATCCTAACGCCCAACGTGAAGAAATTGATGCCATCAACAATATGGTGTATCACGACATAAATAATGGCGTGTATAAAGCTGGATTTGCTACAACGCAAGAGGCCTATGAAGAGGCAGTAACTGCATTGTTCTGCGCGTTAGATAGGGTTGAAGAAAGGTTGAGTAAACAACGTTATTTGGTTGGCAGCAAAATAACAGAAGCTGACTGGCGCTTATTTACCACACTGATACGCTTCGACGCTGTGTATCACGGGCACTTTAAATGCAATAAAAAACAAATTGCAGACTATCCAAATATTTACGGCTATATGAAAGAACTTTATCAAGTTCCGGGTGTTGCTGAAACGGTAAACTTCGACCATATCAAAAGGCACTATTACTACAGCCATACTATGATAAATCCAACCCAGGTAATCCCCGTTGGGCCAGAGCAAGATCTTATGTCGCCTCACGGTCGCGATAAAATGGGACGTTGAAGCACCCAAGGTCGGTAATACAAAAAGCTAAACGTGAAGCTCGTAAAAAGATAGTGAAGGTTAAGATTTAAGGTAGATACACATTATGTCAGTGGAAGTGAGTGAACAAAAATCGATAGAGAAAGTGGTTACAGGTATGCCAACAAGTGATGGCGCGGGGGTGTCACTTACACGTATTATCGGACAACCTGATCTACCTCGCCTCGATCCCTTTTTAATGTTGGATTTTTTTGGTTCAGATAATCCAGGTGAATACATTGCTGGTTTTCCACCACATCCTCACCGTGGTTTTCAGACAGTTACTTATATGCTTGCAGGAAAAATGCGCCATAAAGACTCTGTAGGCAATGAGGGGGTTATTGATGCTGGTGGCATTCAATGGATGAATGCGGGTCGAGGCATAATACATGAAGAAATGCCAGAGCAGGAGGAGGGCTTGTTACAAGGCTTTCAGCTGTGGGTGAATCTTCCGGCCGTAGAGAAAATGTCAGCGCCTAACTATCAAGACATACAGCCAGATAGTGTGCCTACAGTACACATTCAAGATGCAGTAATCAAAGTGTTAGCAGGTGAAATTGACGGTGTGAAAGGGCCTGTGAAGACAACGGCGGTTGCTCCTACTTTTTTAGACGTTGCACTACGAAGCGGGAGTTCGGAAATTGCACTGGGTTCGGATGAAGCTGCCTTTATTTATGTGTACGAGGGAAGCGTGGTCATTAATAGCGGCGAACTTAGCAAAGAAACAATTGTGTCGCAGGGAGAGCTGGGTGTTTTGTCACAAAGTGGCAAGCAGTTATCTGTATCCGCTGATACAGGTTGTAAGTTTATAGTGGTCTCAGGTAAACCTATTAAAGAGCCTGTTGTCCAATATGGGCCTTTTGTAATGAACACTCAGCAGGAAATTGTTCAGGCATTTAACGATTACCAAAGCGGTTCATTAGTAAAGTAGATACAAGGTTTGCCTGATTTGATTCGACGATGGGTAATTATCTATGCGGACTGGTAGTAGACTGGGCTTTTAGTCAATACCTCTTCATTAGGTTCAGCAAGGAGCTGCACTGCCAATGCATTTTGAAAGCGTCGCCGAAAAACACGTGCTATCACTTTTAGAATTTGAGCGTAGTAACAAAGCCTATTTTGAATCGTCTATAGCACCAAGAGAGGCAGCGTTCTATTCATTGGATGGCGTTGGCTACCACATTAGCGAATTGCTTTACTTACAACAGCAGAAAAGAGCTTGGGGTTTTGTGCTTGTTGATGAGCAACGAAATAACCAGATTGTAGCGCGTGCTAACATCAAAAATAGAGCAGGCGACAAGGCGGAAATCGGCTATCGAGTTGCAGAGAAAGATTGTGGAAAAGGCATTGCTTCTCACTGCGTCTCATTTTTAATTGAGGAGGCCAAAAGCATGGGCATAAAATTGCTCACTGCAGAGGTCATGGACAACAATGCCGCTTCTGAAAAAGTCCTTATCAAGAATGGTTTTAGTCCAAAGCTGTGCTTTCGCCGAAAGTATCGTCATCAAGGCGCTTTCCATAACAGTATCTACTTCGAACTCGCGCTTTAATTTCATCGATTGAAAACAGCGTGAGTAAAACGTTGCGCTGTTTAAATTGAATTAGTAATTCACTCCCTCTAATGATTTAATATCGGTATGTCTAATCTCTTTTACGACAATAAGAAAGGGGCGTATGCGCTTTTTTGTTGTAAAAAGCGATAATGTAATCATAAATAGTTAAAACACAGGGAATTTCGATCCAAATGGCAACCCCAATTACCTGCTTTAAAGCGTACGATATTCGTGGCGAATTGAACTCACAACTGACTGAAGATGTAGCGTATCGAATTGGCTATGCTTTTGCGCAAGAATTAAACGCGAAAACTGTTGTTGTTGGTAGTGATGTGCGTCTTACGTCAACACCATTGAAATTAGCGTTAAGCGCGGGTCTAATCGATGCTGGTGCAACAGTGACCGATATTGGCATGGCAGGAACAGAAGAAATTTACTTCGCTACCAAACACCTTGGCGTTGATGGTGGTATTGAAGTAACGGCAAGTCATAACCCCATTAATTACAACGGTATGAAACTGGTGAAGTCAGGCTCTGTTCCAATTAGTGGCGACACAGGCCTAAACGCGATAAAAGAGAAAGCGGAAGCACTAGAAGATAGCTTCGTGTCAGAGCGATTAGCACACTACACTGAGGGTGCGTCGATTGATGCTGATGCGTTTTTTAACGGTACGGCCCATGTAAAAGAAGACAAGCTTTCTGAAACCGATAAATATGCGGTTAAATCGTGTATGTCTGACTATGTTTCTCACATGCTTTCTTACGTTAATTTGAACAATTTTACGCCGTTAAAAGTGGTGGTTAATGCAGGTAATGGTGCCGCAGGCCCCGCGCTAGACGCTATTGAAAAAGAAATGAAAGTGCAGGGTGTTCCGATAGAGTTTGTTAAAGTACATCACAATGCTGATGGTACATTTCCAAACGGCATCCCCAATCCATTGTTACCTGAAAACCGTGCTGACACGGCTGACGCTGTTAAAGCGTCGGGAGCTGATTTTGGCATTGCATGGGATGGTGATTTCGACCGTTGCTTCTTGTTTGACGCTGATGGTGAATTTATTGAAGGGTATTATATCGTTGGCTTGCTTGCTGAAGCCTTTATCGAGAAAAACACCGACAGTAAAATCATTTATGACCCTCGCGTATACTGGAATACAGAAGATATCGTAGCGAATGCAGGTGGTACACCTATTAAGTCGAAAACCGGCCATGCGTTTATTAAGGAGCGTATGCGCAAAGAAGATGCGGTCTATGGCGGTGAAATGAGTGCGCACCATTACTTTAGAGATTTTGCCTACTGTGATTCAGGCATGATCCCTTGGTTGTTAATTGCCGAATTGGTGTGTGTGAAAAAGCAAACACTAGCGAGTATGGTAAAAGCGCGAATTGAAGCGTTTCCATCTTCTGGTGAAATTAACAGTAAACTAAAAGATGCTGACGCAGCGCTGGAACGTGTTACAAGTAAATATCAGCCACTAGCCAGCGTAATCGATACTACTGATGGTTTGGGTCTGGAGTTTGGCACATGGCGCTTTAATTTACGTAAATCGAATACTGAGCCAGTTATTCGTTTAAACGTTGAAAGTAAAGGCGACATAGCGTTGATGGAACAAAAAACCGAAGAGCTACTTTCGCTCATTCGCGCTGAATAACCACGGTACTTTTCGTTAATAACGCTAGAACGAAGGCGATAATATAGTGATATTATCGCCTTTTTTGTTTTCGAGATTTATACCTGTTAAATCATTGTTTATCAATTGCTTATAAGGGTTATGCGTAACCGGTTTGATTGAGTTAGACATTCGCTTAAGCACCGCAGGCTTCTGCCTCTATTACTTTTTTTGCAATTAACTAATGTCATGCCTTTAACGCTAAGCTGTTAGTAGTAACGTTATACGAGCAAGTAAATCATCCAGGCGTGACAGATAACAACGACACTTGTTAATCCCATCCGCAAGCTTATGTAACTTACAATCTGCTCTTTAGGAAGACTAAGGATAAACTTGTCGTAAATAAGTACGGCGACGTAGCTTAGCGATAGAACGCCAAACACCTTCACGTCGTGAGAGAACACTAAACACAACCACCCAATTATGGTCGGCAACATAGCGACTAACATTTGCTTGTCGTAACGTTGATTACTTATCGCGTCCCACCAATGGATACCTCCAAAGAAAGACAATAGCACGGCTGAGTATTGGACAAAGTAAACGGCGCTTTGTGTAAGCGATAACAGGTTAAGCTGATAAGCCAGTGGCATAGCCACAAAAGGAATGAGACCGGCAATACCTAGAAAAACCGCTGAATAGGGCATTGTTGTTCCTTGAAGTAATCTTGTATAAACAAAAATAGCGCCTTAAAGGCGCTATTTTTACTATTAAGCGTAATACTTAGTTCAGTATTTACTAATTTACTACTTAATTGGCGTGTACTTACGCTGGTTATGACCAGTGTAAAGCTGACGAGGACGACCAATTTTTTGTTTAGGGTCGCTCATCATTTCATGCCAGTGTGAAATCCAACCTACTGTACGAGACAGGGCAAAAATACACGTAAACATGTTAGTTGGAATACCAATCGCTTTAAGTACGATACCAGAATAGAAGTCTACGTTCGGGAACAGTTTCTTCTCTGCAAAGTACGGGTCACTCAATGCAATTTTTTCAAGCTCCATTGCTACTTCTAGTAGTGGATCTTTAACATTAAGTTCGCTTAGTACTTCGTGACAACTTTCACGCATTACCGTTGCACGTGGATCGTGGTTCTTATAAACACGGTGACCGAAGCCCATAAGACGGAATGGGTCATTCTTGTCTTTAGCGCGTGCAATAAACTCAGGAATACGATCAACTGTGCCAATTTCTTCTAGCATGTTCAGACATGCTTCGTTTGCACCACCATGAGCAGGACCCCAAAGTGAAGCAACACCAGCAGAAATACATGCATATGGGTTCGCACCAGAAGAACCGGCAAGACGAACGGTAGACGTTGAAGCATTCTGTTCGTGGTCTGCGTGAAGCGTAAAGATACGGTCCATCGCGCGCTCAACAGCTGGACTGATTTGATATTCTTCTGCTGGTACAGAGAACATCATGTTCAGGAAGTTAGCTGCATAGCTTAAGTCGTTTCGTGGATAAACAAACGGCTGACCTACATTGTACTTGTAGCACATAGCAACAAGAGTAGGCATTTTAGCAATTAGACGGTGCGCGCTGCGAATGCGCTGTTCTTCATTAGAAACGTCTAAATCGCTGTGGTAGAACGAAGACATCGCGCCAACGGTACCACATAGCATTGCCATAGGGTGGGCGTCGTTGCGGAAACCGTGGAAGAACATGTTAATTTGTTCATGTACCATGGTGTGACGAGTAATTGTCTCTTTAAATTCTTCGTACTGTTCTTTTGTTGGTGCATCACCGTGAAGAAGCATGTGACAAACTTCTAAGTAGTCTGCATCACGCGCTAGTTCTTCGATAGGGAAACCGCGGTGTAATAATACACCTTGAGCGCCATCAATGTAGGTAATTGAAGACTCGCAAGATCCTGTCGCCATAAAACCTGGGTCGTACGTGAAATAACCGTGCTGGCCTAACGTACGGACATCGATTACATCTTGTCCTTCGGTGCCAGACAAGATAGGAAGCTCGATTTCCTTACCGCCGGCTTTAAGAATGGCTTTCTGATCTGCCATAAAATGCTCTCCTCAGAATGGTTCTGTTTGCAGCGAAAACGGACGAAAATATCCGCTTCGTTGGGAAAAGTGGGCGTATTTGTACTTTATTATGCACCAACAAGTCAATTTAATTGCATATTTGCACAATAAATATTCCGAATTGCTTAAAAAAATACTAGCAATCAGATAACGATTAATTAACTCGTTGGGATTTCACTTTGCCCGATACGGTGCAATTATCAATGGCTTTTCGATAAAGGTAAACCACCGAACGATAAATATATTAACAGGTTAGTTTAAAAAGTAACCTTTTGATGAAGAATAAATACGCATACAGATTAAAAGTGCTTAATTTCTCGTTGTTATGCATAGTTATTCCATTTAGCTGCTGGTAAACTTCTTAACACTGTAATTGCGCTCGTTTAAACGTGTTGCGCTCAATTTTGATCTCTTTTTATTCAAAATAATTATCATAAAAGTGTATATAGCGACTAAAGTCTTACTACGGCACAAAAAATTGTAATTATATACTACGCTGGATATACTCAGCGGTGCTTTGGAAATGGAATAATTATTCTGTTACAGGCATTAAAGAATAATTCACAAATTGTTAACAACTCAATGGATGAGGCAATTAACAGGTTAAAAATCGAATTCACTTACTCAGGACATAATAAAGGTAAGAAATTCATTATCCCCTACGGATTAAACAGGCATACATTGTGAAAAAGCAAAGACCAGTAAATTTAGAACTCAATACTATTAAATTTCCGCCCTCTGCTATTTCGTCAATTCTCCACCGTGTAACCGGTGTTGCAATGTTCTTCGCGCTACTTTTTGTTATCTGGGCATGGGCAGTTTCTGTTCATTCGCCTGAAGGTTTCGCGGACGTACAAGCAATCATGGACGGTTTCTTTGGAAAATTTGTCGCAATTGGCACAGCTTCAGCGCTGACATATCACATTCTAGGCGGCCTAAGACACGTTGTTATGGATTTAGGTCACTGGGAAGAATTAGAGTCGGGTAACACAAGTGCAAAAGCTGTAATCGCACTTTGGGTTGTACTGACCGTAGTATTGGGAGTTGCATTATGGTAACCAACCAAGCAAGCATTAAGCGTGACGGCGTACAAGACTACGTTTCACTTCGCGCTACAGCAGCAATTATTTTCGCGTACTCGGTTTTCATGGCGTGGTTCTTTATTACCACCGATAACCTAACGTTTATCGAATGGCGAGGGTTGTTCTCTGGCCTGGCTATGAAAGTTTTCACATTGGCAGCACTAGTAGCAGTGATGATCCACGTGCGCATCGGCCTTTGGCAGGTGCTTACAGACTATGTTAAATCAGCAGGTCTGCGCGCAGGACTACAATATATCTTAAATATCATCGCATTCGGCTATGTAGCTGTTGGCCTATTCGTATTGTGGGGAGTGTAAAATGAGTTTACCCGTTCACGAGTTTGATGCAGTAGTAATTGGTGCTGGCGGTGCAGGTATGCGCGCAGCACTACAGATTTCGCAGTCTGGTAAATCATGTGCACTGTTATCAAAAGTATTTCCAACCCGTTCTCATACTGTGTCTGCTCAAGGTGGTATTACTGTAGCACTTGGTAATTCACACGAAGACAATTGGGAATGGCACATGTATGACACCGTTAAGGGTTCTGATTATATTGGTGACCAAGACGCTATCGAATACATGTGTAAAACTGGTCCAGAAGCAATTATCGAAATGGAAAATATGGGTCTACCATTTTCTCGTTTCGAAAACGGTAAAATCTACCAGCGTCCTTTTGGCGGTCAGTCTAAGAACTTTGGTGGCGAGCAGGGCGCTCGTACAGCAGCTGCAGCTGACCGTACTGGTCACGCGCTTCTACACCTTCTTTACCAGCAAAACGTAAAGAACAAAACAAAAGTTTTCTCTGAGTGGTATGCACTTGACCTAGTTAAGAACCAAGACGGAGACGTTGTTGGTTGTACCGCGATTGATATCGAATCTGGTGAAGTAGTTTACTTCAAGTCTCGCGCTGTTGTATTAGCAACAGGCGGTGCAGGTCGAATTTACGCATCTACTACAAACGCACACATCAATACCGGTGACGGTGTTGGTATGGCACTTCGTGCAGGCGTTGCAGTTCAAGATATGGAAATGTGGCAGTTCCACCCAACGGGTATCGCTGGCGCAGGAACATTGGTAACGGAAGGTTGTCGTGGTGAAGGTGGTTACCTTCTCAATAAAGACGGCGAACGTTTCATGGAACGTTATGCACCTAACGCGAAAGATCTTGCTGGTCGTGACGTTGTTGCGCGTTCAATGATGACTGAAATTCGTGAAGGTCGCGGTTGTGAAGGCCCATGGGGTACCCACATTAAGCTTAAGCTTGACCACCTTGGTAAAGACGTTCTTGAGTCTCGTCTACCTGGTATCCTTGAACTTTCACGTACGTTTGCGCACGTTGACCCAGTGAAAGAACCAATTCCAGTAATTCCTACTTGTCACTATATGATGGGTGGTATTCCTACAAATGTTGATGGCCAATGTCTAACGGTTGATGAAAACGGTAACGACAAGGTTGTTAACGGTCTATTTGCATGTGGTGAGATTGCCTGTGTATCTGTACACGGTGCAAACCGTCTTGGCGGTAACTCACTTCTTGACCTTGTTGTATTCGGTCGCGCGACTGGTTTACACCTTGGTAAGACATTGTCTGAAATGGCACCAACACGCGACGCATCAGAGTCTGATCTTGAAGCCTCTATGACGCGTTTCAACCGTTGGGAAAATTCAGAGAAAGGTAAGGGCGAAGACCCAGTACAAATTAAGAAAGACTTGCAGAAATGCATGCAGCTTAACTTCTCAGTATTCCGTGAAGGTGAAGCAATGGCGGAAGGTCTTAAAGAGCTTAGCGAAATTCGCGAGCGTCTTAAGCATGCACGCCTTGACGACAAGAGCGCAGACTTCAATACCCAGCGTATTGAATGTTTAGAGCTTGATAACCTAATGGAAACCGCGTACAGCACAGCAGTAGCAGCGAACTTCAGAACGGAAAGCCGTGGTGCTCACAGCCGCTTCGACTTCCCAGACCGTGATGACGATAACTGGTTATGCCACAGCATCTACGATCCGAACACTGATAAAATGCTTAAACGTGAAGTGAATATGGCGCCTAAGCTTAGGGAAGCATTCCCGCCTAAAGTGCGTTCATATTAAGAGAGGCAACGATCATGCAATTAACTTTTTCGATTTATCGTTACAACCCAGAAGTAGATGCGAAGCCTCGCATGCAAGACTACACTCTAGAAGTAGAGGAAGGTCAGGACATGATGGTGCTAGACGCGCTACTTGCACTTAAAGAACAGGATCCGACGCTTTCTTTCCGTCGCTCTTGCCGTGAAGGTGTGTGTGGTTCAGACGGTGTGAACATGAACGGCAAAAATGGCCTTGCGTGTATCACTCCTTTATCTGCACTGGGCAAAGGTAAAATAGTAGTTCGTCCACTTCCAGGTCTACCTGTTGTACGTGACCTTGTTGTTGATATGACGCAGTTCTACACACAGTACGAAAAGATTAAGCCGTTCTTAATCAACGACAGTAAGCAGCCGCCAGCGCGCGAACACTTACAGTCACCTGAAGAGCGTGCGAAACTTGACGGTCTTTACGAGTGTATTCTATGTGCATGTTGTTCAACGTCATGCCCATCTTTCTGGTGGAATCCTGATAAGTTCATCGGTCCTGCTGGTCTACTTCACGCGTATCGTTTCCTTATCGATAGCCGTGATACGGCAACTGAAGAGCGTCTTAACGACCTTGATGATGCGTTCAGCGTATTCCGCTGTCACGGTATCATGAACTGTGTAAGTGTATGTCCTAAGGGCTTAAACCCTACAAAAGCGATAGGCCAAATTAAGTCTATGCTTTTACAACGGGCTGTTTAGTACTATATTCTGATAACTTCCTAAAGTTACAGATAGTGATGCTCTAAATAGCCATCCCAAAAGGATGGCTATTTTTTTATATATTCGCTGTTATAACACTTGGTTATGCTGAGAATAACCTTATAATACATCTTGATTGTTAACTAGATTTTATAAAACGTAGCAAGGCAAATTAAATGCAAGAAAGCGTGATGAAAGCGTGGTGGGATTCCTCGCACATGGCAGGTGCCAACGCTGCCTATGTTGAAGAGTTGTATGAAACTTATTTAGAAGACCCGCAAAGTGTCTCTGAAAATTGGCGACAAATCTTCGATAACCTCCCCAAAGTCGATGGCGTAGAGTTAGAAACCAATCATACAACAATTAAAAATCAATTTAGGCAACTTGCTGCGTTAGGGCCAACCGCCCGCATGTCTAGTCCGTCTGTGCCTTCTGCAAATGTTTCAGACGACAGGCAAGTTAAAGTTCTTCAGTTAATCAATGCGTTCCGCTTCCGCGGTCATCAGCACGCAAACCTTGACCCGCTAGGTCTATGGAAACAAGAGCGTGTACGCGACTTAGAACTTTCTCACCACAGCCTTTCTGAGCAAGATTTCGATTCAGTATTCAATGTAGGTTCGTATGCCATTGGCAAAGATTCAATGCCATTGGGTGAACTGTTTAAATCGTTAAACCGCACATACTGTGGCTCTATCGGTGCAGAGTACATGCATATTACCGATACTGAACAGAAACGCTGGTTGCAACAAAAAATTGAATCTGTTCAAGCAAAGCCTGAAATTTCTCGCGACGAAAAGCTAGGAATTCTTAAAGGTCTTACTGCGGCTGACGGAATGGAAAAGTACTTGGGTTCTAAATTCCCAGGGGCAAAGCGTTTCTCTCTAGAAGGCGGCGATGCACTTATTCCTATGCTGAAAGGTTTAATCACCAAGGCTGGCACTGCAGGTACCAAAGAAGTGGTTATCGGCATGGCTCACCGTGGTCGTTTGAACGTGCTAGTTAACGTATTGGGTAAAAACCCATCGGTGCTGTTTGATGAATTTTCAGGTAAGCACGACGACTCACTAGGCGCGGGTGACGTGAAATACCACGCAGGTTTCTCGTCTGACTTCGCGACTCCAGGCGGCAATGTTCACTTAGCACTAGCGTTTAACCCGTCTCACCTTGAGATTGTAAACCCTGTAGTTATGGGGTCTGTACGTGCACGTCTTGCGCGTCGCAATGATGACACGAATACAGTACTGCCTATCACTATTCACGGTGACTCGGCAATTGCTGGTCAGGGTGTAGTACAAGAAACCTTCAACATGTCGCAAACTCGCGGCTTTGCTGTAGGTGGTACGGTTCGTATTGTGGTAAATAACCAAGTTGGTTTCACCACATCGAAGACTGAAGATACCCGTTCAACGCAATATTGTACTGACATCGCGAAGATGGTACAGGCACCGATTTTCCATGTGAACTCAGACGATCCAGAAGCGGTTGCCTTTGTTACGCAGCTTGCGCTTGAATACCGCAATAAGTTTAAGAAAGACGTTGTAATTGATTTAGTTTGTTACCGTCGTCATGGTCACAACGAAGCGGATGAGCCAAACGCCACGCAGCCGTTGATGTACCAAAAAATTAAGAAGCACCCGGTTCCACGTGTTCTTTATGCTGACCAGTTAATAGCTGAAGGTGTGATTGAACAACGTGACGCAGACCGCTATCTTGAAGAATATCGTGAAGCGCTCGACCACGGCGCGTGCGTTGTTGAAGAGTGGCGTCCAATGACAGAGCACAGCGTTGACTGGTCTCCATATCTTGGTCACGACTGGGATACGCCTTACGATGGTTCGCTTTCAGTTGAGAAGCTCAAAGAGCTAGGTGAGTCAATCACTACTATTCCTGAAGAGCACAAGCTTCAGTCTCGCGTAAACAAGCTTTACCAAGACCGTAAAGCGATGGTTGCTGGCGAGAAAATGCTTGATTGGGGCATGGCTGAAAACTTGGCCTATGCAACTATCGTTGATGCCGGCGAAGATATTCGTATTACCGGTCAGGATTCAGGCCGTGGTACTTTCTTCCACCGTCACGCGGTATTGCACAATCAAAAAGATGCGTCGACATATATGCCACTACAGCATATTCGTGAAGGACAGGGCGAGATCGAAATTTACGACTCTGTGCTTTCAGAAGAAGCGGTTATGGCATTTGAGTATGGTTATGCGACAGCGGAGCCTACGTGTCTGACTATTTGGGAAGCCCAGTTTGGTGACTTCGCTAACGGCGCTCAGGTTGTATTTGATCAGTTCTTGAGCTCAGGTGAAGCGAAGTGGGGCCGTTTGTGTGGCCTAACCGTTTTACTTCCACATGGTTATGAAGGCCAAGGCCCAGAGCATAGTTCTGCGCGTCTTGAGCGATTCTTGCAAATGTGTGCTGACCACAACTGGCAAGTGTGTGTACCTTCAACACCCGCTCAGGTTTACAACATGCTTAGACGCCAAGTGGTTCGTCCAATGCGTAAACCACTTATCGTGATGTCACCTAAGTCACTATTACGTCATCCAATGGCTGTATCTTCGTTAGAGGAACTTGCAGAAGGCAAATTCCATAACGTAATTGGCGAAATTGATGATATCGATCCGAAGAATGTGAAGCGTGTTGTTATGTGTTCAGGCAAGGTTTACTACGATTTGTTAGACCAGCGCCGTAAAAATGAGCAAACAGACGTCGCAATCATCCGTTTAGAGCAACTTTATCCATTCCCACAAGAAGAATGCGCTAAAGTTGTGGCACAATACAGCCACGTAAAAGATTGGGTTTGGTGTCAAGAAGAGCCTCAAAACCAAGGCGCTTGGTACTGTAGCCAACACCATTTCTGGCAAGCAATTCCAGATGGTGCAAAATTAACATATGCAGGCCGTGATGCATCCTCGTCACCTGCAGTAGGTTATGTATCCGTTCACAACCAGCAACAGAAAGCTCTGGTTGAAAACGCACTCACAATTAAATAAGGAACAGTAATGACAATTGAGATAAAAGTTCCGGTTCTACCTGAGTCAGTTGCCGATGCCACCATTGCAACCTGGCACGTAAAGGCCGGTGACGCAGTTAAACGAGACCAGAACCTGGTTGATATTGAAACTGATAAAGTGGTTTTAGAAGTTGTGGCGCCAGCGGACGGTACAATTGGTGAGATCCTAAACGAAGAGGGTGCAACTGTTTTAGGCGAGCAAGTTATTGCTAAACTAGAAAAGGGTGGTGCTGCTGCACCAGCTGAAGCTAAAACTGAAAGCAAAGCGAAAGACGATTCTAAATCAGATGCGGCTCCAGCGGCTTCTGGAAAAACATCTGATGTTAAAGTACCAGTACTTCCTGAATCTGTAGCTGACGCCACAATCGCAACGTGGCACGTAGCTGTAGGTGAAGCAGTTTCTCGCGACCAAAATTTGGTTGATATCGAAACTGATAAAGTAGTACTAGAAGTTGTTGCTCCTGCAGATGGTTCACTTAGTGAAATCATTGCAGAAGAAGGCGCTACGGTTACTGCTGAAGAAGTTATTGCTAAGTTTGTTGAAGGCGCAGCGAGCGGTGCTTCTGCACCAGCGGCATCTGCAGAATCAGACGATAGTGAAGACAGCAGCGATGCACTAAGCCCGTCTGTTCGTCGTTTACTTGCTGAGAAAGGCGTAGATGCAGCAAAAGTGAAAGGCACTGGCAAAAATGGCCGTATCACTAAAGAAGACGTAGAGAAGTACCTTAAAGGCGGCGACAGCTCAGCGAAGGCAGCGCCTGCTGCGTCTGAGTCTGTTTCAGCTGACTTACCAACGGGTAATCGTACCGAGAAGCGTGTTCCTATGACGCGTCTTCGCAAGACAATTGCTAACCGTCTTCTTGAAGCGAAGAACTCTACGGCAATGCTAACAACGTTTAATGAAGTAAACATGAAGCCAATCATGGATCTTCGTAAGCAGTACCAAGACAGCTTTGAGAAGCGTCACGGTATTCGCCTTGGTTTCATGTCTTTCTACGTGAAAGCGGTAACCGAAGCCCTCAAGCGTTTCCCTGAAGTTAACGCGTCTATCGACGGTGATGACATTGTTTATCACAACTACTTCGATGTATCGATTGCTGTTTCTACACCACGTGGCCTTGTAACACCAGTACTTAAAGATACTGACACACTAGGCATGGCAGGTGTTGAAAAAGGAATTAAGGAACTAGCACTTAAAGGCCGTGACGGTAAGCTGTCATTGGCTGAACTACAAGGTGGTAATTTCACAATCACCAACGGTGGTGTGTTTGGTTCACTAATGTCTACACCAATCATTAACCCGCCACAGAGCGCTATTTTGGGTATGCATAAAATCCAAGATCGTCCAATGGCTGTTAATGGCAAAGTAGAAATTCTACCAATGATGTACCTAGCGCTTTCTTATGACCACCGTATTATCGATGGTAAAGAATCAGTAGGTTTCTTGGTAACCGTTAAAGAGATGCTAGAAGATCCAACACGTCTACTTCTAGACGTATAAGACTTTCGTCTCACGGAATTGTGGTTAGGCGTTTAGCTTGTGTATGCTTGCTTTGCGCCTAACGCAACGCTGATATTTGCCCTATAATATCAGTCAAACTAATCAAGTCGCATTTGCGGCTTTTGTCTTACTAAAAATCGGATAGAAACACCATGAATTTGCATGAATACCAAGGTAAGCAGCTATTCAAAGAATACGGTTTGCCTGTTTCTGAAGGATACGCAGCAGACACTGCTCAAGGTGCTGTAGAAGCCGCTGACCGAATTGGCGGAAACGAGTGGGTAGTTAAGTGTCAGGTACACGCGGGCGGTCGCGGTAAAGCTGGCGGTGTAAAGCTAGTTAAAAACAAAGACGACATTCGCGCTTTCGCTGAAAACTGGCTTGGCAAAAATTTGGTGACTTTCCAGACTGACGAAAACGGTCAGCCTGTGAGCAAAATCCTAGTTGAATCTTGCACAGATATCGCTAACGAGCTTTACCTTGGTGCAGTAGTTGACCGTACAACCCGTCGCGTTGTATTCATGGCATCTACTGAAGGTGGCGTTGAGATTGAAACTGTTGCAGAAGAAACTCCAGAGAAAATCCTTAAAGCTGAAATCGACCCAATTGTAGGTCCTCAGCCTTATCAAGCGCGCGAAATGGCGTTTGCTCTAGGTCTTTCTGGCGTACAAATCAAGCAATTCACTCAAATCTTCCTTGGCCTAGCTAAGATGTTTGAAGAGCTTGACGTTGCGCTTATCGAAATCAACCCGCTAGTTATCAAAACTGACGGTAACCTACACTGCCTAGACGCGAAAGTAGGTATCGATGGTAACGCGCTATATCGTCAGCCTAAGTTGAAAGATATGCAAGATCCTTCACAAGAAGATGCGCGTGAAGCTCATGCTGCTCAGTGGGAACTAAACTATGTTGCGCTAGACGGTAATGTAGGTTGTATGGTTAACGGTGCAGGCCTAGCAATGGGTACTATGGACATCGTAAACCTACACGGTGGCAAGCCAGCTAACTTCCTAGACGTTGGTGGCGGCGCAACTAAAGAGCGTGTAGCTGAAGCATTCAAAATCATCCTTTCTGATGACAATGTTAAAGCGGTATTGGTTAACATCTTCGGTGGTATCGTTCGCTGTGACATGATTGCAGAAGGTATCATTGGTGCGGTTAAAGAAGTTGGCGTAGAAGTACCTGTAGTTGTACGTCTTGAAGGTACCAATGCAGAGCTTGGCCGTGAAGTTCTAGCGAACTCTGGTCTAGATATCATTGCTGCTGAATCGCTAACTGATGCAGCGCAGAAAGTTGTTGCTGCAGCGGAGGGCAAATAATGTCTGTATTAATTAATAAAGATACTAAAGTAATTTGTCAGGGTTTCACTGGCGGTCAGGGTACTTTCCACTCTGAGCAAGCAATTGCTTACGGTACGCAAATGGTTGGTGGTGTAACACCAGGTAAAGGCGGTACTGAGCACCTAGGTCTTCCAGTATTCAATACTGTACGTGAAGCGGTAGAAGCAACTGGCGCAACTGCAACAGTTATCTATGTACCAGCACCTTTCTGTAAAGATTCAATTGTTGAAGCTGCAGATGCGGGTATCGAGCTAATCGTATGTATCACTGAAGGTATCCCAACGCTAGATATGCTTTACGTTAAAGAATACGTAGAAGCGAAAGGCGTTCGCATGATCGGTCCAAACTGCCCAGGTGTAATCACTCCTGGAGAGTGTAAAATTGGTATCATGCCTGGTCACATCCACAAGCCTGGTAAAGTAGGTATTGTTTCTCGCTCTGGTACACTTACGTACGAAGCGGTTAAGCAAACCACTGACGAAGGTTTTGGCCAGTCTACTTGTGTTGGTATCGGTGGCGACCCAATTCCTGGTTCAAACTTCATCGACATCCTTCAGATGTTCCAAGACGATCCACAAACTGAAGCTATCGTAATGATCGGTGAGATCGGTGGTACAGCTGAAGAAGAAGCAGCAGCGTTCATTAAAGCTAATGTAACCAAGCCTGTTGTTTCTTACATTGCTGGTGTTACTGCTCCTCCAGGTAAGCGTATGGGTCACGCTGGTGCAATCATCGCAGGCGGTAAAGGTACTGCTGATGAGAAATTCAAAGCACTAGAAGACGCTGGCGTTAAAACTGTACGTTCACTTGCTGAAATCGGCAAGGCGCTTCGCGAGACTACAGGTTGGTAAGCTAACGCTTAACAATTTTGTGATAAAAGCCCGCTTTAAGCGGGCTTTTTTGTTTGCCCAGCGAAGCTGGCAAACCCGTCAGGTTGAAAGAAACCTGAATCACCCTGACTGAGGGGAAGATAATCCGAATGGCAAGGGCG
>NZ_JAKREZ010000004.1:0-185091 GCF_022348345.1 Alteromonas sp. CNT1-28
AACGTATTAGCGCCGATGGTAGTGTGGGGTTTCCCCATGTGAGAGTAGGACACTGCCAGGTCCCATTAAGAAGAACCCGCCTAACGGCGGGTTTTTTGCGTTTGGAAGAAAGAAAAAATGGGGTCAGAGTACATTAATCCCCAATCCCCCCTGCAAAACCTCAAATTGGGGTCAGAGTACTTTATTGCTTTAAACATCAGAACATAGTCATTCCCTTACCCCCAGTGCCGCTAAATCAGTGAAATGTACTTTGACCCCATTATTGCAGGCTACCTAAACAAAACGTGGTTTTTATCTCTTTAGGACATGTAAGAAACAGTTTGACGATATGGTAGATAGGTACAGACTGTAGCTTAGGTCGAAGCGTTGGAAATACAAATGTAAGGGCAGAATATTTTAAAGCGTTATCTTTTAAAAAGTACTCTGACCCCAATCTTTGAAATGTACTCTGACCCCATTATTTTTGTGTTGTCAGTATTTGTAGACATTCTTATTCGATAAAAGCCTTAATAGATCTGACTAACTTTTAGCAAAGTGAGCGTTTTTTGGTAAACTCTGTCGAATATTTTTCTAGTCGAAGTAAATAGGACAAACTAATGGCCGTATTCGGTACAGTATTCATGCCACAAATGGCACTTGCTACCTTTGTCAACGATAAGTGGACTGACACCGAATTTGTCAGTGCAGATAGTATTCAGCTGCACCCTGGTGCACACGTGCTTCATTACTCAAGTACATGCTTTGAAGGATTGAAAGCATTTAAGCACGAAGATGGCAGCATCAACATTTTTAGAATGGATAAGAATATTGAGCGCTTTGCTCAAAGTAGCCGTCTACTTAACTTGCCTGAAATAGACAAAGCGCAAGTCGAAAAGATGATCATCGATATTGTTGCAAAATATGCCTCTGAGGTTCCAGAGCCTCCAGGTTCTATGTATATCCGCCCTACGCATATCGGCACAGAAGCGTCTATCGGTAAAGCGGCAGCGCCATCAGCAAGTTCTATGCTATACGTCCTGTTATCGCCGGTTGGTGATTACTTTGCTGGCGGTTTGAAGCCACTTCGCTTGTTGCTAGACGAAACAGGCATGCGCTGTGCGCCGCACATGGGAATGGTAAAAAGCGGTGGTAACTACGCCAGTGCGTTGCCTCCTATTCTTAAAGCGCGTGCAGAAGTTCAGGCTGATCAAATTCTGTTTTGCCCTAATGGCGATGTACAAGAAACCGGAGCTGCTAACTTCCTGCTTATCGATGGTGATGAAATCATTACTAAAGGGTTAGATTCTAGCTTTCTACACGGTGTGACCCGAGCAACGATTCTTCAAATTGCCAAAGACCACGGCATGAAGGTGAGTGAGCGTGATATTACTGTAGACGAACTACTAGAGCGTTCAGCCAAACCGAATACTGAAGCAGCACTGTCTGGTACAGCGGCTGTACTTACGCCGGTAGGTACTTTTATTCACAATGATAAAGAGTATCAGGTGGGTAACGGTGAAGCTGGCCCTGTAACGATGAAGCTAAGACAAGCGTTAAATGATATCCAATGGGGTAAGGCCGAAGACACTCACAATTGGTTGGTGAAAGTGCCAAACTAGTCTAATCAGACACCCATTAAAAAAGCCTGCGAACGCAGGCTTTTTCGTTTCTAAAAAGGCACTCGATTACTTCGCTTTGCCTTGCTTAGCGACTGCATCCATCATTGCTTTGATAGCGTCAGCATCGCCAAGATATTCTTTAGAGATTGGCTTAAGGTTTTCATCTAGTTCGTATACTAGCGGTACACCTGTAGGAATGTTTAGGCCCAACACTTCTTCGTCTGACATACCATCAAGGTACTTAACAAGAGCACGAAGACTGTTGCCGTGCGCAGCAATAATTACGCGCTTGCCTGCTTGGATGTCTGGACGAATGACGTCGTGCCAGTATGGTAGTACACGTTCGATAGTTAGTTTTAGACTTTCACCACGTGGCAGGATGTCAGCATCTACATTGTTGTAACGTGGATCGTGACCTGGGAAGTGCTCGCTGTCATCTTCAACTGCCGGAGGTGGGATGTCGAAGCTACGACGCCAGATTTTAACCTGTTCTTCACCATGCTTAGCGGCAGTCTCTGCTTTGTCTAGACCTGTTAACGCACCGTAGTGACGCTCGTTCAGACGCCAGTGACGCTCAACTGGAAGATAGTGCTGACCCATCTCTTCAAGTGCAATATTAAGTGTTTTAATTGCGCGAAGAAGTACAGACGTATAAGCCTGATCAAATGTAAATCCAGCATCTTTAAGAAGCTGACCTGCGGTCTTTGCTTGTGCTACACCAGTGTCGGTCAAGTCAACGTCGTGCCAGCCCGTGAAACGGTTTTCCAAGTTCCACTGACTTTCTCCATGACGAATAAGTACCAATTTATACATAGTTGGGTTACCTGCGGCGTTAGAGTGAAATAGTCTGAGATAATTCCAGAAATTGGACGTTCAGACGTATATTTAAAAATCTGCTGTTATCATCCTTGATTGGCGCTTAAAAATCCAGTTTATGCTGGTACAAAATCGCAGGTAAGACGTGTGTTTATCACTATAATTTGGGAATTATTATATAAAACGGGTAAGGTCTGGATGAGCAACTTTTATCCACTCTTGCATTGATGGCTCTTCAATAAAGCTAAAGTCTTCGAAGTCGAAGCCAGGTGCTACTGTACAACCAACAAGTGAGTAATCACCCATAGTTGCGGCTGCCTGAAAATTCCCTGCTTTAACAACTTCAACATAGTCCGTGCTTTGCCCACCAATGCGACGTTCCCACAACTGTTGTTTTTCAAGTTGAAACAGTTGTAGTGGAGCCCCTTCGTAGTGATTCCACACTTCATCATGTAACACGCGATGAAAACGACTTACTTGTCCCTTTAGTAGAAGAAAATAAATATGAGTAAGCGCGGGACGACTAGCATTGTGCACAAAGGATTTAGTTTCGTTTTCAGAACGGAAAACTTGACGATAGAAACCTCCCTCAGGGTGAGGTGCAAGGTTGTACTTCTTAACTAGCGGGTGTGTCATGATAACTTCGTTATTATTGTTATTGCTTACTACTAATGCTTGTATATCTCAAAGCTTTCCTAAGCATGTATTAAGACATTTAATGTTTAACCTTCTTTTAAGCATACCGTTTGGTGCGTTATAAGAAAACAGAAATGTTGCATATTTGTAAACCATATTAATCATCAAGTACTCTGTGCATACGCGAAGTTTTCTTACCAATAAGCGCTATCTGCCCTAGTCAGCTTTTTCCAACTGTTACAGCGCTTCTCCATAATCCATCTGTTTAAACCAATAATGAGAAATAGCTAAAAAAGCGATGCCATTACTAATAGTAGGTGAACTTTTTTTCATGTTTAGGCCGTACAAATTGGAAAATAAGGCGACGAAAAACACGTTGCTCGTTTCTTGCGTTGGCAAAATTGAAACGTACACAATATTCACGAACAGGCAAAGAAGGATGGTGAGCGTATGACATATAAGTCTTTTTCGCAGCTTGAAGTAAACGGCAAAAACTTCAAGGCGGTTAATTTTGACGGTATAGGCAGTAAATATGCGCTCGACAGGCTTCCGTTTTGTATCAAAATTCTTTTGGAAAACCTGATTCGTCATGAAGACCAAGAGTTTGTTAACAGCAACGATATTGAGCAAGTAGCAAAGTGGGACACAGATAATCACGTTGATCACGAAGTGTCTTTTGTTCCCGCACGCGTCATCCTCCAAGATTTTACGGGTGTGCCTGCTATTGTTGATTTAGCAGCCATGCGCGATGCGGTTAATCGTTTAGGTGGCAACGCTCAGGCGATTAATCCCCTCAATCCAGTAGAGCTGGTTATTGACCACTCAGTAATGGTAGATCATTTTGCTGAAGACGATGCGCTTGAAAAGAATACCGACATTGAAATTCAGCGAAATAGAGAGCGTTATCAATTTCTAAAATGGGGTCAGTCTAGCTTTGACAATTTCAAAGTGGTTCCCCCTGGTCGCGGTATCGTGCATCAGGTTAACCTAGAGTATCTTGCTCGTTGCGCGTTTACTAAGGAACAGGATGGGGAAACGTTGGTTTACCCAGATACCCTAGTAGGAACAGATTCGCATACCACTATGATTAATGGCCTTGGCGTACTAGGCTGGGGTGTGGGAGGCATTGAAGCAGAAGCGGCGATGCTGGGTCAACCAGTAACAATGTTATTACCAAAAGTGGTTGGCTTCAGGCTTTCAGGTAAGTTGCCTGCTGGCGTAACTGCCACCGACATGGTGCTAACTATCACACAACAACTACGTGAACATGGCGTTGTTGGAAAGTTTGTAGAATTCTATGGACCGGGTCTTAAGCATCTTACTACGGCAGACCGTGCCACCATCGCAAACATGGCGCCCGAATATGGTGCTACTTGCGGTATCTTCCCTATTGATGATGTTGCGCTAGATTACCTGCGACTCACCGGCCGAGACGAAGATCAAATTGCCCTTGTTGAGGAATATGCGAAATTCAGCCACCTATGGCACGACGACCACTCAAAAGATGCCCAGTATCATGAGACCCTGGAACTTAACTTAGATGAAGTGGTTCCTTCACTTGCTGGACCTAAGCGTCCTCAAGATAGAATTGCCCTCGATAATGCAGCAGAGGCATTTAGAGAGTGGCATCGTTCGCAAATTGACGTGAAAGTACTTGATGAAGAAACCGATCTCATCGCAGAAGCGGGGTTAGGTACAACAGACGAGGTGGACGAAGAACACGACTCATTCGTGGAGTTCAGAGGAAGCAAGTTCAACCTTGAAGATGGCGCTATTGTAATAGCTGCTATCACCAGCTGTACTAATACGTCAAATCCATCAGTGCTCGTTGGCGCAGGCTTACTTGCGAAGAAAGCAGCAGAAAAAGGGCTAACTCGTAAGCCGTGGGTTAAGACTTCATTAGCACCTGGTTCTCAGGTTGTTACTCAGTATCTAGAAGATGCAGGTCTTATGGACCCACTTGAAGCACTAGGCTTTAACTTGGTTGGCTACGGCTGTACAACCTGTATTGGTAACTCTGGACCGCTACCTGATGCCATTACCGACGCCATTAGAAAAGCGAAACTTACGGTTACCTCAGTTTTATCTGGTAACCGCAACTTTGAAGGGCGTATCCACCCTGATGTGGCTGCAAACTACCTTGCATCACCACCACTGGTTGTTGCATACGCGTTGGCTGGGAACATGAATGTAGATATCACTAAAGAGCCGTTGGGGCAGGCGAGTGATGGTTCTCCGGTATATCTAAAAGACATCTGGCCTACCGAAGACGAAATTCAGCAATATATAGCTGAAAACGTCACTGGTGATTTGTTTAAAGAAAAATATGCAGATGTATTTAAAGGCAGCGGTGAATGGAATGAGCTGCAGGTGAGTAAAACATCGGTCTACGACTGGCCAGAATCAACCTACATTAAGCATCCACCTTTCTTTGAAGTAATGGGGAAAGAGCCAGAGGCTTTGACTGCAATTGAAAACGCACGATGCTTGGTTAAGGTGGGCGATTCGATTACTACCGACCATATTTCTCCAGCCGGCGCCATCGCAGAAGATAGCCCAGCCGGAGAGTACCTGCAGGCCCAAGGGGTCGAGCCTAAAGACTTTAACTCTTATGGATCGCGTCGTGGTAACCACGAGGTTATGATGAGAGGTACGTTTGCTAACGTGCGTCTGCAAAACCAATTAGCACCCGGTACAAGAGGCAGTGCAACCACACACTTCCCAAGTGGCGATAGTATGTCTATTTTCCATGCTGCTATGCGTTACAAAGATGACGGCGTACCAGCCATTGTTATTGGTGGAAAAGAGTACGGTACTGGCTCGAGTCGAGATTGGGCTGCTAAAGGCCCTTCTTTGATGGGGGTGAAAGCAGTATTAGCCGAGAGCTACGAGAGAATTCACCGCTCTAACCTGATTGGAATGGGGATTTTGCCACTTCAATTTAAGTCAGGTGATAGCGCGAGTTCTTTGGAGCTTAAAGGCAATGAGTCTTTTTCTATTAACGCTGTTGAACGTGGGCAGACTGAGGTTGAAGTTAAAGCCGTGTCGGATGAAGGAAAAACAACAACGTTTACGATGGATATCAGAATTGATACATCAAACGAGTTCACTTACTTTGAAAACGGCGGCATTCTGCATTACGTGATAAGAGAATACTTGAAGAAATAGCACGTATAAGGGTAATGGTTAGCGACTTCTCTGTAGTGAGAAGTCGCTATGCCATGTGATGTTAGTAATAGCGTTTTTCGCAGATTACTTCTTTAATATTCGAGCCGATGGCAGCGCGTGTCTCACATCTCAAATCTTGGGCTTGTGCACCGTAAAGAGAGATATATTCTTCTACATAAGGCTCTAAAGCATTGATGTAGTCTTCAGGTAAAGCATTCTTTATCTGTCGGTAAGAACGGTTCCATTCAGCGGTTTTTTGTTCCATTGCAACATTCAACCAGAGCCAGCCTTCTTCATAATTAACGGGCGTCCCCCATCCTTGGAAATACATTTGCGCGAGGTAATATTGACCTTCTTTATTTCCCATTTTTGCAGAAGCAGTCAGCTTCTCCAGTGCTTTTTCATACTTCTCTGCCTTCAGGGCGTGCAAGCCCAATTCTAAAGTAGATAAATATTCGGATTTCCAAATATGATTCTTAGTATGCGACTGAGCCAACGTAGGGGCTGAAAGTACAACTGAAGATAAAACGGCAGCTATTGCTAATAGATTTTTCATGTAGTATCCCTTCTTTTTGATAAATTTATAACGCAATTCACACTCATAGTGAACCGTCTAAAAGTACAGTATTTGTTTTATGTTACTAAAAATTTTAAGAGTAGAGTGATTAATCTCCACCAATAATTTGGACTTGTGCTAGGTCAGTATCGCCTTTCAAAACTTTGAAAATTGCGTCTTGAACGAGGGTGCGCATGCCATCAGCAGCAGCCTGAGACTTCATATCGGCGACGCTGGCTTCTTTGTACACCATTGACCGAAGCTCTGGCGTCATACCTAGTAGTTCATGTACCCCTGTTCTACCTTTGTAACCCGTGTTTCCACATTCTTCGCAGCCTTTAGCGCGGTAAAGCTCTAGTGGCGTCTGAATATTCAGCTCCGCCATGTGCGCATGACCATACTGGCGCTCAATAAAGGCCATATCGGTTTCAGTGGCGATGTACTTTTCTTTACAGTTACTGCATAACGTTCGAATAAGACGTTGAGCCAGTATACCCACGCAGGCATCTGAGAAGTTCACAGGGTCGAGACCCAAATCAAGTAAACGGGTAATCGTTTCAGGGGCTGAGTTGGTATGCAGTGTAGACAGTACTAAGTGACCGGTTAACGAGGCTTCAATCCCCGCATGTGCGGTTTCTTTATCACGCATCTCACCAATAAGAATAATGTCAGGGTCAGCACGTAAGAATGCGCGCAGGGCCGCAGCAAAGTTGAAGCCAATCTTAGGGCTTACTTGAACCTGTTGTAGGCCGGGTTGCGTGATTTCCACCGGGTCCTCAGCGGTCCAAATCTTCTTTTCAGGCGTGTTTAAATATCCCAATATAGCGTGAAGCGTGGTGGTTTTACCTGAACCCGTTGGCCCAACAACGAGAAGAATGCCGTGAGGCTTCTTAATCATTTCTTCTAAACGTGCACGGTTGTTCGGTGCCAAGTTCATCTTATCAATAGGCATCGCACCGCCAGATGCCAGAATACGCATAACCACACCTTCACCGGCAACCGTAGGAATGGTGGCAACACGAACTTCAACAAGTTGACCATTCATTCTAAACGCGAGTTTGCCATCCTGAGGTACGCGTTTTTCGGCAATGTTCAAATTCGACATTATCTTTATGCGTGCAATAACCGCACTGTGGTGCGAATTAGGCACTTGGTTCATGTCGCGGCACACACCGTCCACGCGCATACGTACACGAGTGGGCGCATTTTTCTCTGGGTCTATATGAATATCTGACGCGTTGAGTCTTTTTGCATCGTGCAGAATACGGCTTACTAAGCGCACCACAGCAGGGGCGTCGTCCGACAGCTCATCGACTTGGTCGTCGTTATCTTCAGTTGATGTACCAATCTCGTCGAGAATATCACTCATCTCGCCGGGGCCGCCGCCACCGCTGTTTTCCCCCAAATATTGAAGAATTAAGCTTGGTAGGCTGACAGCTATCTCGTAGCTATCAATACCCATGGCGCTCTCTATTTCCATAAGTAGCGCCGCATTATTAGGTTCAGCCATCAACACGATGGGCTTGTCATGGGCATCGGCAATGACAGCCACATAGTTTCTTTTTAAATAAGAAACATTCAGACGGCTTTCATTTTCGAACCTGTGATACTTATCAGGTAAATAAGGAATAAAAGGCACCTGATAGTGAATAGAAAGCGAGTTGCCAATTTCTTCTTCAGAGATGCGGTGTTCCGATACAAGACGCTGTATAAGAGCGCGAATGTCTGGAGTAGAACTTTGAATATCGTTTAATGTAGCTTCGTCTAATAAGCTTTTGTGGACTAGTAGATCGAAAGGGTTGTTTGTGCCGCCCAGTTCAAATCTGAACTTGTCGCCAAGAATAAGTGCAAGGGCATTGCCTAGCTTTAAATCTTCTTCAGTAAAACCACCACTGACTTTGTTGATGATTTGGATAACACCCATCAACACGCCCGCATTCATTATAGGTACGCATAAAATGTTCTGGGTTTTAAAGTCATTGTCTTTGTCGAACTTATCAGCGAAGCGCAGGCGAGGGTGAATGCTTTGAAGTAGTGCAGGATTATACGGGTCGTCAATAACCACAGCCTTTTGTGATAGGGCAACATAACCAGCAATGGACATTGGGCTAATTGGCACTTTTATTTCCAGCGTCTCTTTACCCGTTTTAAATCTCGCGACCAAATCTTGATGCTGACGTCGACGTTGAAAAATACTCATACGTTGGGCATCAAACAAACCGAGGATAATTGGCTCTAATAAACCATATGCATCCAGTAACGTGGAATGGTTATTTAGAATGCGTTTTATTTGTGCAAAAGTTTGCTGGTTATTCACTACTTCCATATTCTCACTACTAATAATGTTGGCGCCTAGTCCTTTATGCATTTGGCGTTACAAGTGCCTGTTAAGCTAGGGTAACAAGATATACCTATACCACGAAAGCAACAATACTACTTATAGACAGTTACATACACTGGTATAGCGTAAAAATATGTGTATAAAAAGCAAACTGCCTCTTGCATTGCTTCTGCCTTTCTGTATAATTCGCGCCCACTGCCCAATTAGGGCACGTAATTTTTAGCCGCGACCTCACTGCTTTTAGGGTGGTTGCCGAAGTAACGGATTCATCATCACTGATTAGCCTGTTGCTGGCGTGCTAGAAAAAAGAACAGGGTTCCGATTGGGAACCATCGGTTTACGCACATCCTTTCTTTCCGGAATAAATGGAAGAGAAAGGGTGAATTTTTTTGTTCTTTCGATTGGAGCTTAATCGATGCCAAATCAAAGAATTCGCATTCGTTTGAAAGCGTTTGATCACAAGTTGATCGATCAGTCTACGGCTGAAATCGTTGAAACTGCGAAACGCACTGGTGCTCAGGTAAGTGGTCCTATTCCTCTACCTACTCGCAAAGAACGCTATACAGTTCTGATTTCTCCGCACGTTAACAAAGACGCGCGTGATCAATATGAAATCCGTACTCACAAGCGTTTGGTAGACATCATCGAGCCAACTGATAAAACAGTTGACGCGTTGATGCGTTTGGACTTGGCTGCTGGCGTTGATGTTCAAATCAGCCTGGGCTAATAAGAGAGGGTTATAACAATGGCGATTGGTCTAGTCGGTCGTAAAGTGGGTATGACTCGCATCTTCACTGAAGATGGTACGTCTATCCCTGTGACTGTTATTGAAGCGACCCCAAACCGCGTTACTCAGCTTCGTACTGAGGAAACTGACGGTTATCGCGCTCTTCAGGTTACTGCTGGAACTAAGAAAGCTAACCGCATCAACAAAGCTGAAGCAGGTCACTTTGCTAAAGCTGGTGTTGAAGCTGGACGCACTCTAGTAGAATTCCGCCTAGAAGAAAACGAAGGTGCCGATATTGAAGTAGGCAGTGAAATCACTGTTGAAATCTTTAACGACACTAAGAAAATTGATGTAACTGGTACATCAAAAGGTAAAGGTTTCCAAGGTGCTATCAAGCGCTGGAACTTCAGTTCTCAGCGTATGACACACGGTAACTCTTTGTCACACCGTGCTCCTGGTTCAATTGGTCAAAACCAATCACCAGGTAAAGTATTCAAAGGCAAGAAAATGGCTGGTCAGCTTGGTAACAAGCAAGTGACTACTCAGTCTTTGGAAGTTGTACGTGTTGACGTAGAGAACGGCCTTATCCTAGTTAAAGGTGCCGTACCTGGCGCAACTGGCAACGATGTAATCGTAAAGCCAGCTGTTAAAGCGTAACGTCTGGGGAGTGAACTGATGGAATTAACATTGAAAGACGCGCAAAGCGCTCT
This sequence comes from Alteromonas sp. CNT1-28, assembly GCF_022348345.1. Classification (NCBI taxonomy): domain Bacteria; kingdom Pseudomonadati; phylum Pseudomonadota; class Gammaproteobacteria; order Alteromonadales; family Alteromonadaceae; genus Alteromonas; species Alteromonas sp. CNT1-28. The sequence goes on from NZ_JAKREZ010000004.1 coordinate 10,553, forward strand.
TGAAGTATCCGAAGCGACCTTTGGACGTGAATTCAACGAAGCCCTGGTACACCAGGTAGTTGTAGCTTACGGTGCAGGTGCTCGTCAGGGTACAAAAGCGCAGAAAACTCGCGCTGAAGTTCGTGGTGGCGGTAAGAAGCCATGGCGTCAAAAAGGTACTGGCCGCGCGCGTGCTGGTACAATCCGTAGCCCAATTTGGGTTGGCGGTGGCCGTGCTTTCGCAGCAAAGCCTCGTGACTTTGACCAAAAAGTTAACAAGAAAATGTATCGCGGTGCGATTAAGAGCATCCTGTCTGAACTAATCCGTCAAGACCGTTTGGTTGTTGTAGAGAAGTTCGGTGTTGACGCACCTAAGACTAAAGCTCTTATTTCTGCACTTAACGAATATGAACTAAATGACGTTCTAATCGTTACTCCTGAAGTTGATGAGAACTTGTTCCTAGCGGCGCGCAACTTGTACAAAGTTGACGTACGTGACGTAGCAGGCATCGACCCAGTGAGCCTGATTGCATTTGAAAAAGTGCTAATGACTGCTGATGCGGTTAAACAACTTGAGGAGGCGTTAGCATGAAAGAAGAACGTCTACTGAAGGTGCTAGTAGCACCTCACGTTTCAGAAAAGTCTACAATGGCTGCTGAAGCGAACAACACAGTTGTATTTAAAGTAGCTAAAGACGCGAACAAAGCCGAAATCAAAGCTGCAGTTGAAAAACTGTTTGAAGTTGAAGTTGAAGGTGTTCGTACTGTGAACGTTAAGGGTAAAACCAAGCGTCACGGCATGTCTTTCGGTAAGCGCAGCGACTGGAAAAAGGCCTACGTGGTTCTTAAAGAAGGTCAGGACATCGACTTTGTCGGTGGTGCTGAGTAAGAAGGGGATTAGAAATGCCATTATTGAAAGCTAAGCCAACTTCTGCCGGTCGTCGTCACGTTGTTCAGGTCGTAAATCCTGACCTGCACAAAGGTGCACCGTACGCACCTTTGCTTGAAAAGAACAGCAAATCTGGCGGTCGTAACAACAATGGTCGTATTACCACTCGTCACATTGGTGGTGGTCATAAGCAACACTACCGTGTAATCGACTTTAAACGCAACAAAGACGGCATTCCAGCTAAAGTTGAGCGTTTAGAATACGATCCAAACCGTTCTGCAAACATTGCACTAGTATTGTACGCAGACGGTGAACGTCGTTACATTCTGGCTCCTAAGGGTATGCAAGCAGGTGATGCAATCCAGTCTGGTTCGGACGCTCCGATCAAGTCTGGTAACACTCTACCTATGCGTAACATCCCTGTAGGTACTGTTGTACACGCAATTGAAATGAAGCCTGGCAAAGGTGCGCAAATCGCACGTTCTGCTGGTGCTTATGCTCAGATCCTAGCACGTGACGGAAACTACGTTACCCTACGTCTACGCTCTGGCGAAATGCGTAAAGTTCTATCTGATTGCCGCGCCACTATCGGTGAAGTTGGCAATGCAGAGCACATGCTTCGTTCACTAGGTAAAGCTGGTGCTACACGCTGGCGTGGTGTTCGTCCTACCGTTCGTGGTGTTGCCATGAACCCGGTTGATCACCCACACGGTGGTGGTGAAGGTCGTACATCAGGCGGTCGTCACCCAGTAACTCCTTGGGGTGTTCCTACCAAAGGTAAGAAAACCCGAAGCAACAAGCGTACTGATAAGCTTATCGTACGTCGTCGAAACAAGTAATAGCGAGGATTCACCATGCCACGTTCTCTCAAGAAAGGTCCTTTTATTGACCTTCACTTGCTGAAGAAGGTAGAGGCTGCAGTGGAAAAGAACGAACGTAAACCAATCAAAACTTGGTCTCGTCGTTCTATGATCATCCCAGATATGATTGGGTTGACCATTGCGGTCCATAACGGTCGCCAACATGTACCTGTCATTATTAGTGACGAAATGGTCGGCCACAAGTTGGGCGAATTTGCGCCAACGCGTACTTACCGCGGCCATGTCGCGGATAAGAAAGCTAAACGTTAAGGGGTAGGAAGATGGAAGCATTAGCTAAACACCGTTTTGCCCGCACGTCGGCTCAAAAGGCACGCTTGGTTGCGGATCAAATTCGCGGAATGCACGTTGAGAAAGCTCTAGAGCTTCTTGCGTACAGCCCGAAGAAAAGCGCAGCGCTAGTAAAGAAAGTATTGGAATCTGCGATTGCTAACGCAGAGCACAACGAAGGCGCAGACATCGACGAATTACGCGTGTCTAAAGTTTTCGTTGACGAAGGTCCAACTATGAAACGTATCAAGCCACGTGCTAAAGGCCGTGCTGATCGTATCTTCAAGCGCAGCAGTCACATCACTGTGGTTGTAGCGGATAACTAGGAGTAGATAATGGGACAGAAGGTACATCCTACAGGTATACGCCTGGGTATCAGCAAACCATGGACTTCTACCTGGTACGCTAATACTGCAGACTATGCAGACAACCTGTATAACGATCATCAGGTACGTCAGTATCTGACTAAGCAACTAAAGAACGCTTCACTTTCTAAAATCGTGATCGAGCGTCCTGCTAAGAGCATCCGTGTGACTATTCACACTGCTCGTCCAGGCGTTGTAATCGGTAAGAAAGGTGAAGACGTAGAGAAGTTGCGTAACTACGTATCTAAGCTAGCCGGCGTGCCAGCTCAGATCAACATCGCTGAAGTACGTAAGCCAGAGCTAGATGGCCAGCTAGTAGCTGACAGCATCTCTAGCCAGCTAGAGCGTCGTGTTATGTTCCGTCGTGCTATGAAGCGCGCAGTACAAAACGCAATGCGTCTAGGCGCGAAAGGTATCAAAGTTGAAGTTAGCGGCCGTTTGGGCGGAGCAGAGATTGCACGTTCTGAATGGTACCGTGAAGGTCGCGTTCCTCTGCACACTTTCCGTGCGGATATCGATTACGCAACCTCTGAAGCGTCAACTACTTACGGTATCATCGGCGTTAAAGTATGGATCTTCAAAGGTGAAGTTCTAGGTGGTCTACCTACAACTCAAGAGCAAGCACCAGCTGCTCAACCTAAGAAGAAAGGCCGCAACGCTAAGCGAGAGGGCTAATCATGTTACAACCAAAACGCATGAAGTTCCGTAAGATGCACAAAGGCCGCAACCGCGGCTTAGCAGCGGGTAATACTGTTGCCTTTGGTACTTACGGCCTTAAAGCAGTTGGTCGTGGTCGAATGACTGCGCGCCAAATCGAAGCAGCGCGTCGTGCTATGACTCGTCACGTTAAGCGTCAAGGTAAAATTTGGATTCGAGTTTTCCCTGACAAGCCAATTACTGAGAAGCCTCTAGAAGTGCGTCAAGGTAAAGGTAAAGGTAACGTTGAGTACTGGGTATGCCAAATTCAGCCTGGTCGTGTGCTATACGAGATGGAAGGTGTTCCTGAAAATCTTGCACGCGAAGCGTTTGAATTGGCAGCGGCTAAACTGCCATTTAAAACAACCTTTGTAACTCGGACGGTGATGTAATGAAAGCGACTGAACTGAAAGAAAAGAGCGTAGAAGAGCTGAACGCAGAGTTGATTAACCTGCTACGCGAACAGTTCAACCTACGCATGCAGCACACAACAGGTCAGCTTGAAAAAACTGATCAGTTGAGAAAAGTACGTCGTAACATCGCGCGTGTTAAAACCATTCTGACTCAAAAGGCTGATGCGTAATGACTGAGCAAAAAATTCGTACAGTACAAGGTCGTGTGGTTAGCAACAAGATGGATAAGTCTATCACTGTTGTAGTTGAACGTTTTGTTAAGCACCCAATCTACGGGAAGTTCATCAAGCGCTCTACTAAGCTTCACGCCCACGACGAAAACAACGTATGCAATAAAGGTGACGTAGTAACAGTACGTGAATGTCGCCCACTATCTAAGAGCAAATCTTGGATGCTAGTTGACGTTGTTGAGAAAGCTGGCGTTTAATCGCTAACTTTTTTCAAAGTCTTAAAAAAGCCGCTTTCGAGCGGCTTTTTTGTATCTGCAGTTTCTTACACGTGCTTCCATAGGCTTAAGCGTGTTCATTATCAGCGCCGTTAAAGACTAGCGTCTTGTATAAATCAGCGTAGGCATTGGACATCCTTTCTATACCAAATTTACTTGTGACAAGCTTATACAAAGCCTCTCCATATTGTGCTCTTTCATCAGGGGCTTCAATTAGACTAATTAAGCTCTCCCCAATTCCGTCAATATCTCCCGGCGCTACCATAACACCTGTTTCCTTATGCTTGATAACTTCGGGTATTCCCCCCACAGGACTAGATAACACTGCACATTTATTAGCACCTGCCTGAAGTAAAATATCGCCTAACCCCTCTGAATAGGAAGGATGAACCAGAATATCTACATTAGGGAGTATTTTGGCTACCTCTTTAGTAAAACCGCAAAGCTTCACATGTTCGTCTAGCTTGTGGCGTTCTATAAGTGATTGATAGCTCTCTTTTAGATTTCCCTCGCCAAACAATAAACAGGTTACATTTTCATGCATGTTCAATACATCGTGCATAGCCAAAATGATATCCGCTTGCCCTTTTTGAGATATGTACTGAGCGAAGTTTGCAATGACGATATGGTCTTCAGGAATAGAGAATGTACGTCGCAGCCAACCGCTATCTTTGCGTTGGGAATACTGTGTTAAGTCTACTGCTGGATATATAACGCGCTGATGCTCTACGCCTTCACAATGTAGTGAAACCACTTTCCTTACACCTTCAGATACGCTGATAACTGCATCGAATTGTTTGTACTTATAAAATGAAAAGTGAGTTTCGGGGTTATCTATTCGCCTTGTGCAAACCGTAGGCACACCTGAAATTTTGGCGAGCATGGCACCCCATACATCCGAACCCCGTTCGCTGTGTACATGAATAATGTCTGGGTTAACCCCATTTACGACTTCCAGTAAACGCTTTACACATAGGAAGTCTGACTCGCCGGCATACTTAATGGTATGCGTTTCACAATACCCAAAAGCCGTATGACGAATCTCACTGTCTTCAGCGCAAACCAAGTGAAGTGATATATCATCATGGTGCTCTAACGCATTGATGAGGTATTCAACTTGTTCGGCGCCACCGTGAAGATGTATGCCAAGTTCAATGTGAAGAACGCGTATACTCAAATGCCTTCCTTAAAATTTATTTAATATTCTGTATACGCGGCTTTTTTATTTAAGACCGTTTTTTTGCGGCTTTTCTTATATGGTTGTGGTTACATCCTGCTGTTTAAACACCGCTATACGCATAAAGCGAGTGATCAATATATTATTGCCTTTCTCATATACACTATTTACTTACGTATAGGGTCGCTTTGCCCTAGACGCGGGCTATTTAGCCACTACAATGTCGAAAGAATCTATCGGGAACTGCGGCACTAGATAGCTAGAATTACCTGCTTAACGCTGGAAGTGGGTGTTTCGCAGTGCCCAGCACACCGTATTTGAAAAGCATAATTCAACATCGATAGTCGATCACTTGTAGTCGTGCCGTCGAAGTATCTGTATCAAAAAGGATGTATTTATGGTTGTTGCCAATACACGTGGCTATAAACCTACTCTACTTGAAACGCTCTGCCGGTGGGGATATTCGCTTGTATTGGCGATTGCGATTCCCTTCGCATTTATTCATTTATTAATAAAAGCCACGAAAACAAGCGATGACTCGCATCGAGGGAGATTTGAGCGTTTTGGTATAGTCCCAAAGCCGCTCAAGCAGAATGGCTATTTGTTTCACTGTGTTTCAGTGGGGGAAGTCGTAGCTGCTTCATGCGTAATAAAGCGAATAATGCAACACGAGCCAGACGCGCAAATAACCGTAACTACAACCACGTCTACAGGCTCTGCTCGCGTTCGAGATATATTCAAAGACACCGTTCACCATTTCTATCTGCCTTATGATTTGTCGCCGACTATGTCTTCAATGCTGAAACGCATTAAGCCCAAAGCAGTAATGATTACAGAAGTTGAACTATGGCCAAACCTAATTCACGTGTGCTGGAAGCGCAATATTCCCGTTATGGTAATAAATGCTCGCATGACTGAGCGCTCGGCTAAACGTTATAAAAAAATCGGACAGCTATTTAACCCTATGTTGGCTAAGCTATCTCACGTATGTGCTCAAGGGCAGAGAGACTATGATAATTATGCATGGCTTGGTGTTGCGCAAGATAAGCTAACTCTCACGAATAATATTAAGTTTGATCAAGCCGCAAATACAGCGAGCTCTTCTGCACATTTTCTTGGGTTAGCTAAGGGTGCAAGGCCAATACTAGTTGCAGGCAGCACGCACGAACCTGAAGAGAGCGTTATCGTTGAATCTGCAAAGGTTTTATGGGACAAGAACCCTCAACTACGGGTGATTATTGTCCCTCGCCATCCAGAGCGATTTGAAGCCGTAGCAAAATTACTTGAAAGGCATAATCTGAACTTCGTCAAAAGTTCAGAGGTGGATAACGTTCCAGACGATGTGAACGTAATCCTGTTGGATGAAATGGGTAAGTTAAATCATGCTTATGCGGTAGCAACATTTGCCTTTGTTGGCGGCTCTATTGCCGATAGAGGCGGCCATAATGCCCTTGAGCCGGCAGCATTCTCGTTGCCAATAATGATGGGGCCACACACCTATAATAACCCTGTTATCTGCGACTATTTAAAAGAATGTGGAGCATTAAGCATTGTAGAAGATGCTTCTCGCGTTTCTTCAACGGTGCAAGAATGGCTTGAATCACCCAGTAAAGCTGAAAAAGCGGGAATGGCCGGTAAAAAGGTACTACAGGATAACAGCGGCGCGTTAGATTCTACGTTAGCGTGTATACATCGCAGTATTCGTTAAATGCCGTCAGTCAAAAACAGCAACTCGTTGTTATTGAACAAAAAAGGAACCCCGCATTTGTGCGTCTGATGCACCAAATTAGGGGCTGTGACAGCTAAAAGATAATGAATAGGGACTTGGTTTTTAGCTATCTATTTGATTATAAGAGGATTGTTAAAGTTGGTTCGCTGCTTGCTATAAAGTGTGCGACAGCGTAACAACAGTAAAATCCAAATAAATATGCACCTTTTAAAAAGGGCACTGCGTTGCGCGTTTTCCAGGGAGAGACCTCCTGCCGGTGGGCAGGAGGTTTTCTTACTTTTGCACTTCTACTTTTTCTTCTTTTCGTTCTGGTTCAATCAAGCTAATCACACGCCATCCTGCTTTAGGCTGAATACTGTTACCGTTGATAAAAGTATAGCTCTTACCTTCAGCGTTGATCGCAATGAGAGGTGTAGCGCGCTCACCATACTGTTTAATGTACTGCTCGTAAGTAAACTCTTCAGATAAACGGGTGGTTTTCACCATTGAGTCACGGGCAATGGCCGATGCTAAATACCCATAAGTAACGCCTTCATCGAACAGAGTAAGTTTTTTCGCGTATTGTTCGCTAACTTGGTGACTTGGTCGCGTAGATTGTTCGTTATTTGTCAGCGCCCATACTTTGTCTTTGCCCATCGTGTATTCAAAGTGATAAGCAATAAGTGGGTTAAGCTGTTTGTAAGGCGACATAATCAGCACGGTCCCGAATGTATTCAGGTCAAGATGTCGTGCTGCATGGTCAGACATTGGGTTGCCAAAATATACTGGGATATCCTTCATACGCGCTTCTCTTATTGCGTCCCAGTTAGTATCTGCAATGGTAACGTCTAGTTTTTGGTTTATCATTTCCGTCGCTAAAGCGCGGTTGAATTTACTGCCACCGAAAATCAGATAGCCAGTTGGCGCAGGCGCTCTCACCTTAAGTAGCGACGCAACAGTGCGTGAAGTAAGGCTCTGTACCACTACTGTTGCAATAATAACCATAAAGACAATAGGAACAATGATACCCGCGCCTTCATAGCCAATTTCTTCAAGCTTTAAAGAGAAAAGGGCTGATACCGCCGCTGCAACAATACCTCGAGGTGCAATCCAGCTTAGCAAGGCTAATTCGTTTAACTTGAGTCCGGTACCAACGGAGGACGCCAATACGGACAAAGGCCGAGCCACAAACATAATGGCGGCAAGCACTACAACGGAGCCCCAACCTACATCCACTACCGATTGTAAGTTCAAACGCGTGGCAAGCAGAATAAATAAGCCTGAAATAAGTAAAACACTGAGGGTTTCTTTAAATTCAAGAATGTCTTCTACGTCTACGTCCTTCATATTGGCCAGTACCATACCAGATATGGTAACGGCCAAAAGGCCAGACTCGTGCGCAACATAATTAGACGCTGCAAACACACCCAGAATAACGGTTAACACTGCGGTGTTAAGCAAATAGTGCGGTATCCAGTCTTTGCGAATAGACAGACCAAGCAGATAGCCAGAAGCGAGACCAAGTACGGAGCCAATTCCAATGGTTTTGCCAAACGCTATTAGCGTATGGGTAATGGCGGTTTCTTGCGATGCAACGATAAACTCGAAAACCAGTACGGCGAGCAGAGCGCCGATAGGGTCTATGACAATCCCTTCCCAGCGTAAGATATTGGCCAAATTTGTTTTCGGTCGCACGGTTCTAAGCATGGGCACTATAACCGTGGGGCCTGTTACGGTAACAATAGCTCCGAATAGGAAGGATAGCTGCCAAGTAAGATCAAGACTGTAGTGCGCTGCAGTGGCTGCGACAAGCCAGGTTACAACCACGCCCACAGAGCAAAGGTTTCGAACCATGTTCCCATGACCCGCGATGTCGCTGAACTTCAGCGTCAGTGACCCTTCAAAAAGAATAATGGCAACAGAGAGAGAAACGACAGGAAACAGCAAATCACCGAATAAGTCGTCCGCGTTGAGCACGCCAAAAACAGGGCCAACCACAATACCGACAATTAACAACGGTAAAATAGCAGGGAGCCTAACCTTATAGGCTAAGTATTGGCAGGTAATTGACAGCAATCCAACTGCAACGAGTGAAAGAAGCGGGTCTGACAAAGTGAGTCCTTAACGTGTTGATATTATTCCATGGTATATCAGCCTAAACATTTGTCATACAGAGACTTTAGGCCAACCTATGTTTATAGCGATATACGCTTGGGCTAAAAGTTTAGACCAATAGACCTTATTTAGCGCACTAAAATGCATGTTAGAGAGTGGTAGGTTTGATATTATTCGTCACTTATCGTTCTTTTCGGAGCCTTTCATTGAACACTCACTTTAAATTCGCGGCGTTATCAGCATCGCTTGTACTAGCATCGGCATGCGCGGTTCAATATCCCATCCCTTCTGCACAGTTAAAAATAGAAAATATCGTTGAGTTACCGGAAGAACTTTCAGAAACATCGGGTCTATTTTGCGAAACGGACGGCATGTATTCATTAAATGACTCAGGTAATGCTCCCGTCATTTATCGTATAAATTACCAGGGTGAAATTATTGAACGAACGCGCTTACCGCTCACCAATAAAGACTGGGAAGCAATAACCGCTGACGCTTCATCGTTTTACATTGCGGATGTGGGAAACAATAAAGGCAAAAGAGAGCAGGTCGAAATACATAAAGTAAACCGCTCAAATGTGAATGACATCACCTCTATTACGTTGAAATACGAGGGTAACGACGCTTCGAATAACATTCCTTATGCACATGATTTCGACTCAGAGGCGATGGTTAAGCATGGCGATGACCTGCTTCTTTTTTCTAAAAGTTGGAAAACTGGTATAACTCATATCTATAAAGTGAACGAAGACGAAGCTGAGCAAACCATTAGTACGTTTGCGTCCATTGATGGACTGCCGGGCGTGGTAACTGGGGTAGACTTCGATCAGCACCAAAATAGGTTTGTTATCACCGGCTACAAATCAGATCCATTTGGAAACTTTGCTACTTTCATGGCTCAAGTATCAAGCGACTTTGCCCTTCTTGATGTATGGCCGCTTAAGCAATATAAACAAGTTGAAGGCATATGCGTGGATAATAGCGGCACATATTGGTTCAGCGAAGAAGCTACTGAAGGGCGCAAAGCATCGTTGTCTAGCGCCAGAGTAATACCATAACAAGTAGCGCCAAAACAAGTAGTGCCAAAACAGGTAACGCCGCAACGAACAACGCCATAATAAGGCGAGCTGATTGAAGTCTGGCAGCGAATCCCCCCAAGCTTATTCACGGTTGTGAATAAGCGCTCTTTCATTGTCAGCAGTTGTTCTTTTAAAGTTATCTTTTAGTCGATGTTAGTAAAATGGCTAATACCCAACTGCCTACTTTCCTGTCTATACTGAAATTGTGATCGAATAAGTTGTAGCCAACCACAATTTGAGAGGCAGCGAAAAATGAGACGATTGAACCAGTCCTTTTTAGCAATGTGTATTTGCCCATGTTTTTTATTGGCGGGTGCAGCAAATGCTTCCGTAGTTGAAAAAGCACAGGAATGGCTCAACAAATACTCAAGCAATGACGACACGTTTTCCTTAACCCTCACCAAAAACAAAATTAAGTTCAAAGGCTGCAAACAAAAGCAGTATCAACTTGCATTTAGCCAAAAACTGGCGCCAATGTTTAACGTTGAAGCCATTGTCCATTACAACAAAGGGCTGCTTGACTACGGTGTTATGTCTCAGCGTGTCAGAAGCCACGAGTTTGAAGTGGTTAGCTGGTGGGATCGAGGTGATTATCGGTTGGGGTTAAGCCATAAAGTTCGCCCCCGTCATGAGATGAGCATTCCGGTTGCCGATACAATTCGTCTGCCTACCAGTACATCAGCAGGCCTTTACGTAGAAATTCCATTCAATGAAGACAAGCACCTTCTTACTGTTGGAGCTATGAGAGAGTCGTGGGAAAGTGAAGGAGCATCAATGCAATTGCCATGGCGCTCCAGCCGTGACAATCAAGTAAAAGTAGAATACGCCATCACTTTCTAAATGATGGCGCATACGATTGTGTTATCTCACCGCTTTGCCATTCATAAGACATAAGTAAACTTAAAGCTTAAATCTGCTCACTTCAGACGAGAGTTCTTGCGCCAGTTCATCGAGCTTGTCACTCACGCTAACCAATATCTTAGTCGCATTCAGGGTTTCTTCACTTGATGCACTAATGTCATTAATGTTTCGACTGATATCTTCAACCACCGTAGCTTGCTCTTCCGTAGCCGTCGCCACTTGCGTGTTCACATCATTAATGTGAGCAATCTCTTCGGCGATATCTTGAAGCAGTTTGTCTATTTCATTGGTTGCGGTTACTACATCGGTTGTGCGTGCGCGGCTTGACTCCATTTGCGAAACGGCAGATTTAGAATCTTGCTGGAACTTATCGATCTTCACTTGTATTTCATCTGTCGCTTGAGCGGCACGTTGTGCAAGTGTTCGCACCTCATCAGCAACGACTGAGAAGCCTCGGCCGTGATCGCCAGCCCGAGCTGCTTCTATAGCAGCATTTAGCGCAAGTAAATTGGTTTGCTCTGAAATACCTCGAATTGTATCGAGGATACCGCCAATGGCTGCGGTGTGTTCATCTAGCGATTGAATAACCCGAGACACATCTTGAATTTGACCCGAAAGACCGTTTATCGCGTGTACTGCACGTTGGGTAATTTCTCGACCGTGAGCGGAATTAGTTGTAGCCAGATTTGCATTTTGCGCAGCATGGGTAGCTGACTGGGCTACTTCATTTACCGTACTGCCCATCTCTGTTAGCGCGGCTGCCGCCTGTAAGGTTTGATCGCGCTGGCTCTTGGTAGAGTTTTCTGTTTGATGAGACTGCTTCGCAACATCTTGTGCTGACGCCTTTAGTGCGTGACTTGTTTTCGCCACTTGCGAAATGGTGCCGTGAAGGTGATCAATAAAGTTATTGAACCCTTCCACTAATCGGGCAATTTCCTTTTGTTCTGGCATAGGAATACGAGAGCGTAAGTCGCCTTGTCCTCTGCCAAGCTGCTGGAAAACATCGGCTAGTGATTCAAGTGGCTTGGTAAGCGTGCCTGCTAGCCAAATACCAATAAGTGCGAAAGCGCCTGCTATCACCAAAGCCCAAATAATAATCTGGCGACTGCCTGCATTTAGTGATGCGTAAAGCTCATGCTCGGGTACTTGTGCAACCACGTACCAACCGGCTTTCTCCACATAGGTACTGGCAAACAGTTGCGTGTCGCCTGCCGCGTCGCTGGTGGCCATAGCAAAGCTCTGACGATTGAGTAGTTGCCCTGATGTGCTTGAATCGCTTATGGACGCTAACTTAGCCTTTCCTAATAACTCGGTATTGGGATGCGCGATAATGGTGCCGTTTCCGTCAACAAGAAAGACAAAGCCGGTTTGCGCAATTTTCACCGCATTGATGATATCTAGCAGCTCATCGACCGATTTAGCGACACCCGACATACCTCGGCCGTTTACTTGCTGGTAATTCGCAAAAAGTCGGTAACCTTGGCCCGGTTCGTTGTATAGGCTTAGTGAAATTGGTTCGCCGCTATTTTTGTAAGCGAAAAACCACCCATCAAATTCATCGTTTTGTAGCACCCGCAAGAAACCATCTTGGTTCCAATATTTGTAGGTGGTTCTGTCTACAAATGAGGCTACCGTTAAATCGTTAAATTCAACGATATTACTTAAATAGCTAAGGAGACGGCGTTCGCCAGCGCTATCTGCGCCTGCCGACGACCAGGCAAGAATGTCGGGGTTAGAAGCAATGCCGTGAGCAACGGTAAGCATTACACTTGCTTCCCTGTCCACTCGGTTACCAACCTGTTTAAGTAATGAAGGAAGCTGAAGTTCTTCCATGTTCTCTTTAACGAGATCACGGGCAATCCATTGGCTAATAGAACCTACAAGAATAGCAGCAGCGAGCACCGCCACAATAAGAGAAATAATGAGTTTTTGTTTAATACTGAAAGTCATGACTTTCGACCACGTAAGTTAATGCTGAAATTTATGATCAAGGGTGACGTGGCATTGCAGGCACAGCAACGTCTGATACTGAGTCCTAGGCGGGTCAGTACTACTCTCTGATTCTTACGCTAGTGCTATTGTTATTTTTTAAGCGCAGACAAGTTATCGACCTTTTCCCTGCAAAGTTTATACTTTTTGCTAGGGCAAAGAGATTGTGAAGCATAATTGACCAATAGGTCAATAGAAAGATGAGGCTTTACAAAAACGTCAGTTATAAAAAAGCCCTCTGCTTTACGAAGAAAACAAGAGGGCCAATGGCGTACTGTAGCTAAATATTTAATTAGCCACAGCTAGGGCCTGTTGCTCTTTGATGTACAGCGAATAACAACAGGACCTAGGAAGGGTAAGTGCGTTAACTTACTCTTTGCTTTCCTTAGGAATAGGGAAACCACGGTCACGCATCAATGCGTCTACCTTGGCGTCACGACCACGGAACTTGCGATATGCTTCAGCTGGATCCATTGCGTTACGTACGGCGAATAGATATTTCACTAAGCGATCGCCTACTTCTTTATCGTAGAAACCACCCGGTGCTTCCATAAAGGCTTCTGCTGCGTCAGCAGTAAGAACCTCTGCCCACATGTAGCCGTAATAGGCCGCAGCATAACCTTCACCCGAGAACACGTGACCGAAGTGAGGTGAACGGTGACGCATAACGATTTCTTCTGGCATACCAAGCTTCTTAGGCTCTTCACGCTCAAAAGTATCAGGGTCAATCTTGCTAGGAACGGTAGTATGATACTTCAGGTCCATAATGGCAGAAGCCATGTACTCAGTGGTTTTGAAGCCTTCATTGAAGGTTGAGGCCTTCTTAATCTTCTCAACTAGTTCTGCTGGAATTGGCTCGCCTGTTTCATGGTGAACCAGATAGTTGTTGATTACCTCATCGGTGGTCAACCAGCGCTCTAATAACTGAGACTGGAACTCAGTGTAATCGCGTACGCCAGAATGCGAAGACGGGTATTCTACGTCAGACGCTAAGAAGTGAAGAGCATGACCAAATTCATGGAAGTAGGTTTCAGCATCATCCCACGAAATAAGTGTAGCTTCGCCATCAGCACCTTTCACGAAGTTCGAGTTGTTTGAAGACAATACGGTCTTCTTGCCATCGAACGTGGTGTAAGAGCGATATGTGGTTGCCCAAGCACCAGAGCGTTTACCTTGGCGTGAGAATGGGTCAAGGTACCAAAGGCCGATATGCTCACCGCTGTCTTTGTCAGTTACTTCCCATACTTTCACGTCTTCGTGGAAAACGGGTACTTTGCCTTCTTCAACAGGTGTGAAGTTGAAGTTGAACAAGCGACCTGCAACGTAAAACATCGCTTCGCGCAGCTTATCAAGCTGTAAGTACTGCTTTACTTCGTTTGAATCTAGGTCGTACTTCGCTTGGCGCACTTTTTCTGCATAGAAGCGGTAGTCCCATGGCGCAATAGTGATGTCTGCACCTTCTTCATCGGCAATGGCCTGCATGTCGGCCACTTCTTCTTCAACGCGAGCAATAGCGGCAGGCCATACTTTCATCATCAGATCCATGGCGTTTTCTGGGTTCTTCGCCATACGATCTTCTAAACGCCACTGTGCGTAATTTTCGTAACCTAACAGCTCAACGCGCTCATCTCGAAGGGTTAGGATGCGCTTGATAATGTCATTGTTATCAAACTCGTCGGCATTGTCACCGCGGTTGTAGTAAGTACGCCATACTTTTTCGCGAAGCTCTCGATTGGTTGAGTAGGTCAAGAACGGGTCCATAGACGAACGCGTATTGGTAATCGCATACTTACCTTCTTCGCCGCGAGACTCTGCTGCCGCTTTAGCTGCCTTTACAAACGAAGCGGGTAGGCCGTCAAGCTGGTCTTCAGTAATATAAGTAACGTAGTTTTCTTCGTCTGCTAGCACGTTGTTAGAAAACTTGGTGTGCAGCGTAGCAAGTTCTTGGTTAATTTCAGCATAGCGCTTTTTCGCTTCGCCATCTAACGTTGCACCGTTGCGCGCGAAGCTGTTGTAAGTCATCCACGTAATACGCTGTTCTTCTGGCGTGAGCGATTTCAGTTCATCAGACTCGTACACCGTTTTCACTCTTTTAAAGAGTTTTTCATTTTGCGTAATTTGAGTGAAGAAAGCTGACAGTTTTGGTGACATCTCGGCCTGAATTTCGCGGAATTCAGGGCTAGACTTGTTTGAGCTCCAAATGCCGTAATACGTGAATACGCGTCCAAGCTCTGCACCTGCGCGCTCCATTTCAACAATGACGTTTTCAAACGTTGGTGGCGCTTCGTTATTTGCGATGGCTTCGATCTCTTTAAGATTCAGTTCCATGGCTTTTTCTAGCGCAGGCTTCAAATCTTCCAAATTCATTTTATCGAAAGCAGGCACACCGCCGTACGGGCCTTTAAACTCTTGAAGCAGCACGTTATCAAACTGTGCTTGTTGAGATGTCGCTGTATTTTGTACATCTGTGCTGGTGGTCTCAGGTGCTTTTTGTTCTGAACATGCACCGAGTGCAACCACAACCGCCATAGCGGTGAGTGATGATTTAAATTTACCCATGAGTTTTCCTGTCTGTTTTTATCTATACGTTTTATGACAAAAACCATCTTAAGATAATGTAAAAATAAGTTAAATGCTCTTTAACGTAATTCCTTGCAGCACAGCGGTTTGAAGAGAAATCGCGCTGATATGCAATTCGTCGAAATTGGTCAAATTTTGATTGGCTTTATGCTGGTTGGAAATTACACTGCGCGCGTTCTGAATAGCTGTCTTCCGCAGCTCGTAAACCACTGACTTTTTTACTGTGATC
Organism: Alteromonas sp. CNT1-28; assembly: GCF_022348345.1. NCBI lineage: Bacteria > Pseudomonadati > Pseudomonadota > Gammaproteobacteria > Alteromonadales > Alteromonadaceae > Alteromonas > Alteromonas sp. CNT1-28. The sequence continues at coordinate 26,225 of NZ_JAKREZ010000004.1, forward strand.
ATCATGTTTGAATTACTTCTTCACGCGTTTCCCGTTGCATTCGCTTTGGCCTCCTTTTGGTCGAACACTGAGCGTAAATTACTGCTACTGAATTTAGGGTTATGTATTGCTATTGGCTCACTTTTGGTTTTCGAGCAAGCGTGGGGAGGAGCCGTAGTAATTACGGTGGCAGGGCTGAGTACCAGTTATCGTTTAATAAAACAAAAACTACTGTCTCCTGTGGCAACCTACATTACATTAATCTCTATGATGGTTATTGTGCTGACGGTGAATAACCTAACCGGTAAAACATCGTTAGTCGAAGCTATGCCGGTGTTAACTTTTATGGCATACCGGTTTGGCGAACTTCACTGCAAGGAAGCGGGTTTAAGGGTATGCATGATCATTGGCTCCATCAACTTCACTGCGTACGGAATAATTACGCAAACGTGGGGATTAGCCATTACTGAAGCCCTGTTTGCAGCCTCGAACCTGTGGTATTACATGAAGCTAAGACGTGCCATGCGCACCAGCCCTGTTTGAAGCGTAAAGTAGTTCATGTCAGACCGATAACTGCACTAACCTAATGACAAGAAAGTGGACGTATTGAAACCATAGCCGCTTTGTGATTTATTGTGTCTTTAAAGGGAATCAAAATTTCACAGGGAAGACGATGCAACGCAAACCCATCGACAAGGCACTATTTCTTGGTGTTCCAGTGTTTCTACTGGCTCTTTTTATTTTAAATATCACTGCAGAAGGTGAAGTTAAACTCGCGGCTACCCTAGGCAGTGTAGGGCTATGTATTGGCTTTTTCTCTTATTTAAGAAGCAGGCGCTTCGGCAATAGATATCCCATTGAAAAATTGATAGAAAAAGATGGTGATTTTGTGGTGTTTCACTTTTTACAGGGACTTGATCGCCAACCCCTCAGGGTGAACGCCAATACTATCTATGCGCTTAATTTTTCTCACCATTACCTTGGAGTCATTTTGGAAAGCGGCAACGGTAAAGGGTTTGACTTTCACTACCCTCATAAGGAAGCAGTAATAGAAGCGAGACTTCAAGAGGTGCTTGGTGATGATGGATTTAACAACGTAAAAAAGAATGTCTAAATAAAACGAAAAAAGTGTAGAGCGAAAAAAGTGTAAAGAGAAGCCCGAAAGTAATGTTTACTCGCGGGCTTTTTTTATTTTATCAGTGTAAAAACTTACGCAAACACCACGGTCTTATTTCTGTGAATAATCACGCGGTCTTCTAAGTGGTAGCGCACGCCATGAGCTAATGCCGTTACTTCACAATCTTTACCCTTACGTACCATATCAGCTGCACTGTCGCTGTGACTAATACGTTTTACGCTTTGCTCAATAATAGGGCCTTCATCTAAATCTTTAGTTACGTAGTGACAGGTTGCGCCGATTAACTTTACGCCGCGTTCATAGGCTTGCTGGTAAGGCTTAGCACCTGCAAAGCTCGGCAAGAAGCTGTGGTGAATGTTAATGGCTTTACCTTGCAATTCTTGGCAAAGCGTATCAGGTAAAATCTGCATAAAGCGGGCAAGCACGGTCAAATCAATTTTGTATTCTTGAAGTAAAGTCGTGATTTGCGCAAAAGCGGCTTCTTTCCCTAACGCTTTAAAGTCTACCCAATGGAAAGGGACTTTGTACCAGTCTGCAAACTGTTTCATTTGCGGGTGGTTGCCAATAATAACCGGAATATCACAGTGTAGTTCGCCTGTGTGCCAGCGGTGAAGCAGGTCAACTAAACAGTGAGACTCAAGGCTGGCAAGCAGAGCGACGCGCTGTTTTTTGCTGGAGTCGCTCAGCTTCCAGTTCATCTGATATTCGTTAGCAAGCGGGGTGAATTCTTTAACAAAGCTTTGATGATCTAACTTTAGCGAGTCGGTGCTAATTTCATGGCGCATGAAAAAGCGGCCGGTTTGTAAGTCAGTGTGATGGCTTGCTTCAACGATGGTAGCGTTATGGTCGGCCAAAAATTGCGACACGCTGGCAACGAGCCCAATTTGGTCTGGGCAGTCTATTACTAATCTAAATGTTTGTTGCATTTGGGCAGTTTGAATAAAAAAACAGGCTTTCTTTTTACCTGTGCCGCCATGCGTTGTAAAGGCGGCGCGCTACTTTAAACCAGCTTAAATTGCTATAACTCATAATCACACGAGGTCTTAAGCTCAAAAGGTGCGAGTCAAATGGACATCAGTTTACCCAAGTTAACACGGTATTGCGTTTGCCTTTACTCGTCGGTTATCCCTCGGCGCAGCTTTTCTCTTACCGACATATTGTGTTTTAACGGCCAAGACTGGCGGATAGGGTAGACTACCCCTTGCGGTGTAGAGACAGACTCAAAAAGGTGAAATGCCGAAACGTGAACGTCTACATTGGGGCTGTAAAGGGGAAGAGGCAAGCTCGACGTAGCCTTTCTAACAAGCGTAACGTGAGGCTTATATTCTCTGCTTTCTACCTCTATCGCCGCCTTGCGGGCTGCTTTTCGCGACAATTTGGCGAGTTCACCTAGCGCCTTTGGCGCATCTGTCGGCGAAGCGAAGAGTATCTTAGGACCGTTCCATAATCCCGTCGCATCGAGGGTTAGAGAAAAGGGTTCGCTCACAAGCTGATCGAGTTCATACACCAACGCTTCGTGCTGCCGATGATTTATCTCACCTAAAAAGCTAAGCGTTATGTGGAAGTTCGCCGCCGGCACTGCGTACGGTTGCGCGGGCCCTTGGCTATTGGTGTGCTCGTAGCGCGCATTGGTAGACTTTCGAGAACGGGTAGACTCGCTTTTTACCCATTGCCGAGGCATAACTTCAGGCAATGCCTGTTGGCGCCAGCTATCTAGAGCAAGTTTTTCTGTGGCGCTAAGATCTAAACCAATAAAGCTTCGCATAGCTTTCCTCCTTCCAATTTGCCCTTTAGCTTGTACATCACGTTAATGTCCAAACAAACTTAAGCTTATCATGGCGCTACCTGCGATTTCCAAAACAAGACGCAAGTATTGAGCTATTTGCCAAATTTAAAAAAATAGCAGTGATGTTCGGGTGCATTGCTCAAATCAGGTACACTATACCCATCAACTTATAACACCTTTATGCCCTTTATGTTACAGCCGTTTTCTCACTTACCCGCTTATGAACTCGTTACGCCGCTTGAAGAAGCTGTAGCCGCTAGCAATGTCATCATAGGGGCTCCTCCGGGCGCGGGAAAGTCCACCGTACTTCCTTTGTCACTGCTGAAATCATCGCTTAAAGGAAAAATATTACTTATGCAGCCACGGCGCGTGGTGGTGAGAAACCTTGCGGACTATTTAGCTAGGCAATTAAATGAAAATGTGGGCGAAACGGTTGGCTATCGCATTAAGGGGGAGTCGAAAACATCGTCTGCCACTCGGCTTGAGATCATAACCGAAGGGGTGCTGACTCGCATGATTCAGCAAGACCCTGAGCTTGATGGAGTAGCCGCTATCGTCTTCGATGAATTTCATGAACGCAGTATTCACAGTGACTTCGGTTTGGCACTAGCGCTTGAAGTACAGTCTGGCCTTCGCGATGACTTACGATTAGTTGTAATGTCGGCTACCTTGGATGTAGCACCCCTTCAAACGTTGCTCAATGCGCATAGCGTACTGCCAGTAGTGAACTTGAATACGCAAGGGCGCATGTTTGCCGTTGACATCCGCTACACACAAGATGTGCAGGCGCATGAGTTAGTACCCAAAACCTGCAATATCATAAAGCAGGCCGTAGGCGAACACGACGGTGATATTTTGGTTTTCCTTCCTGGGCGAGGAAGCATCAATGCTGTTGCCAAAGAAATAAAAGGGTTAGCTGAGAGTGCGGACATGGCCGTTCACATGCTCTATGGAGCGTTAAACAAATCTGTGCAACAAGCCGCTATTACGCCAGACCCGCAAGGCAGACGAAAAATCATATTATCTACCAATATTGCTGAAACGAGTCTTACCATTGAAGGCGTGACGGTGGTTATTGATAGCCTATGGGAAAACAGTGCTCAGTATCATCCGTCCAGTGACATAACTGCGCTTACCCAGCAGCGCATTTCGCAAGCATCCGCTATTCAAAGGTCGGGGCGCGCGGGGCGTGTAATGGCCGGAACCTGTTATCGTTTGTGTAGCAAAAGCAGCTTCGAGCGTTTGGCCAAATACAATGCGGCGCAAATTGAAAAAGAAGACTTAAGTAGCTTTTTGCTTGATACCTTAGCCTGGGGCAGTAGCCCAGATACCTTGGCATTGTTGACGAAGCCTACACAATCGCAGCAGCAGGTCGCACAACAAAAGCTTCTGCGGGTTAATGCTATCTCACAATCCAGCATTACTCCCTATGGAAGAGCGCTGGCTCAGTTACCCTGTCAGCCCCATTTAGCCCATTTATTGTTGACCGTTAAACAAGGGATTGATGGGCTTTGTGCTGATGACAACGAAGCGCTTCGCCACGCTGCTCCCTTTGTTGTGGCTCTTGGCGAAAGTAATATCAGTGTAGGTGGCGCAAAAAATGTCGTGGATGCGCTGCTCCACGCCAATAGCAACACGCGCAGTCAGCTTACACAGCAAGCTACCCGTTATGCACGCTACGTGCAAAATAATGATGGAAAAGCACAACGCTTTAAGCCTGATATTAACGAACTAGACGAGCAAGCCCTTGGACTTTGTATCGCTATCGCATTTCCTTTGCAGGTGGGCTACAGGCGCAGTGCGTCAGATAAATCGGCAGAGAGCTCGAATACAACAAACGGTAAGCCTAAGACCGGTATAGTCGAATACAAACTGGCAAGTGGCAAAGGTGCAGAGCTCACTGCTGCTGGCAGTGCGTCCATTTTTAATGAGAGTGAAAATGGCGATGGACCATGGCTGGCAGTGCTCGACGGGCAGCTGATAAAAAGCACGGTGGCAATACGCTTGGCACAGTCAGTGCCTGAAAGCTGGTTGCGTTTAGCCTTTCCTGACGCGTTCAAAGAAAAGCGCAGCGTTATTCTGAACAGCCATACTGGGGTAATGGAAGCCAGAGTAAGTACTGGCTTTTATGAGATAACGTTAAATAGCACACCGGTTTCTGGACAGGAAAAAAGTCGTGAAAAAGCATTCTGGGATGATGCGTTATGCAACGCATGGTTCGCCTATCTTGATGCAATTCCTCTATCAAGCTGGCCGCTTTCTGACGCAGACTGGCAATGGTGGCGAAGAGTGGCAATGGCTGGGAAGCTCAATTTGCCACAAGACAAAGCCTTCGATGAACCCGATCCGTGGCCGTTATCATTGAACGCTCTCGTGCACCAGGCCAAAGACAGTTTAGCGCCCGTCTTAAAAAACTGTAAAAACATCAAAAACCTTAAGCAGTTACCGTGGAAAACAGCCTTGAATAATGGTCTTTCTTGGCCTCAGCAAGATGCCTTAGCCACACTCTTGCCAACTCACGTGACTATTCCAACGGGCAGAGAGGCTAGCCTGGATTATCGCGATAATGGAGATGTGGTGCTGTCGGTCAAAATGCCAGAGTTATATTCTCAAGGCACGCCATTAACGATAGCAGGTGGGCGAATTACCGTTGTATGTGAGCTGCTGTCGCCAGCAGGTAGGCCATTACAAACCACCAGTGATTTAGCCGCCTTTTGGCATGGCAGTTATAAGGAAATACAAAAAGAAATGAAGGGGCGCTATCCAAAGCACTTTTGGCCAGATGACCCCGCAAATGCATCGCCGACCAGCAAAACAAAAAAGCATATGTAGGGCGCTGATACGGCTACACAAACCATCGTTTTCAGGTGATTTTTATTTATTTTAAACAAGAGAAGTATCTATACGCCATTTTCATATATGCCAGTTTCGTACACAGTATGTTTTTTACGACAGTGGTCGTGCGCTGAAACTTGCGCTAAGTTGGAGTATGAAACCTCACTCTTATTTACAGGTTAAACTACGCAATGAAACTATCTTGTATTGCTACTGCTGCTTTTTTATTTGCTACTTCAATTAACGTTCAAGCTCACGATTTTTGGCTAGAACCCACAGCATATCGTTCTCAAGAACCGAGTTCGCTGGCATTGCAGTTTAAAGTGGGTCATAAGGAAGATACCTCTCATTGGAACCTTGCATGGGATAGAATAGTCGCGTTGCGCACCTACTCTTTTGACGGTGTGACTGATATGGCTGCCAGTGTTGTACCTAAAACCTCAATGCTGCCGGGCATGGCAAAAACAACCAAGCTCCCATCCGGTACTCACGTCATAGGGTTTGAAAGCTATCACGCTACAAGCACATTAAAAGCGAAGAAGTTTAATCAGTATGCAAAAGAAGAAGGCTTAACTGAGGTATTGGCGCACCGCGAGGCGAGGGGACAAAACGATATCGCCGGCAAAGAGTTGTACTCTAGAAAGGCGAAAACCATTGTGCAAGTTGGCGATGCGGTAACGAACAACGTATTAAAACCCATTGGCCACACATTGGAAATAGTGCCTCTTGAACATCCTTACAAGCTTGCAGGAAACACGCTATCTGTTCAGGTATTATTTAAAGGTAAGCCTTTGAGTAACGCGCTTATCGATGCGTATTCCTTGGTTGATCACAGCGCTAAAGAGCAAGCGGTTAAAACGGATAGTGAGGGCAAGGCGACATTTAAATTTGACGTCGAAGGACCTGTAATTCTGAATACAGTTTGGGGAGTCCCACTTACAAATAGCTCGGCTGCAGATTTCGAAACCTATTTTTCAAGCCTAACGTTTGAGTACTTTCAGTCACCAACAAAGTGAGTGGTTTACACCTTGTAGGCCACTGAAAATACCAAACAGTGAATGCGCGCCAGAAATGGCGCAGCATATATCAAATTTAAGAAGTCGTCGTTTCAAGGTCGATATTAAGTGCAGCCATCACTTCAAGGCCTGGGAAACCATCTGCAATCATGTTGTTACTAATTTGGTAATTGCGAATGCCTTCGCGGGTGGCGGGGCCAATAATGCCGTCAGGCTTACCCACATCAAAGCCCAAATCATTCAGCTTGCTTTGAAGGGCAATAATATCTTTGCGATTGTACGCAGGTAGATCAGGTAACGTGGCTTTAATGCCAGACGCGCCAGCGATGCGGTCGGCCAATACACCCACGGCAATGGCATAAAACTCTGAGTTGTTCCAGCGCATAATAACGCGGAAGTTTTTGTAGGCGATAAAGGCGGGTCCGTTGTGACCAGCTGGCACAATAACATAGGCGGTAGTATCGCCTTCGCCCAATTCAGAACCATCAGCTTTTTTCACGCCTTGGGCGTGCCATTCACTGAGAGATTTTCTATTTTTATAGCCTGACTCTTGATAGTCAAAGTTCTTAGGCAGTTGCACTTCACGACCCCAGCGGAAGCTGCGCTCCCAACCCAAGTTGGCAAGAAAGTTTGCCGCAGAAGACAACGCATCTTCTTCACTTGCCCACAAGTTTATTTGTCCGTCGCCATCGCCATCAATAGCGTAGTGGGTATAGGCCGAAGGCATAAATTGGGTGTGCCCCATGGCACCGGCCCACGAGCCAATCATGTCTTCTTTTTGTAGCTTCTCTCGCTCCATCAATTTCACAGCAACAAGAAACTCTTGGGTGAAGTAGGTGCTTCGTCGCTTATCACAAGCTAAAGTGGCAAGCGAATCGAGTACCGGCATTTTGCCTTTGTAAGAGCCAAAGTTTGTTTCTAGCCCCCAAAAAGCAAGCAGATAATGAGGAGGCACGCCGTATTTTTCACTTAGCTTATGCAAAAGCTTGTCGTGCTTTGCATACATCTCTTTACCTTTTTCGGTACGCCAGTCGGTAACGCGCTTGCTGAAGTACCCTGGAAAGGTTTGTACAAATTCTGGTTGGCTTCGGTCTAGCTCAATCACACGATCTTGGTGAACAAGACGAGGAAACACATCATCGATAGTCTGCTGGCTAACCCCTTCCTGCTTGGCTTTATCAGCAAGCGCTGCGGTGCAGCTAGCGAATTGTTCATTGGCTAGCGCTGAATTCATTGTCGCACCCGCGAGAAGCAGCGCCATAGACGTGCGAAGTGACGGTCGAAGAAATGAGGCGTAAGACTTGGCCCCTTTAGGCGAACGAGTAGAGAAAAAAGAAGACTTAAATGAAGCTAAGCGCATAGTACGGTTCCTGTGTTACTTGCCAGCATGCTATCGCATTGTGACCGTGAAACGCGAGTAAAATTCATTTTAGTCCTTCAACATATTAGCGCCATGGGACGTTTCAGAAGTATACAAATTCGGAGTGTGCATATTTGGAAACAGTTGTTGAGAGGCGGCCCGAATGGTAATGTTGATACTATTAAAACTAACGTTTTAAAGGCGTTCGTTAAATCCATATCGCAATATGTGCGATGTCATCCTCAATGATCTTCATGGCGTTTTCACGTGGCAAAAAGACAGACAAAAGACAATCCATCTTCAAAAAGTAAAGCATCAAGCAATGGCAAAGGCTCGGCCAAGCGCTCGTGGTTTTTCAAACTGTTTTGGCGAGTCACTCTTATTGGTTTGGTTGTGCTTGGGGCCTATGCCTTCTACCTTGACGCCCAAATTAAGCATGCGTTCTCTGGAAATAAATGGGAAGTTCCCGCGCAGATCTTCGCCCGTCCGTTGGAAATCAGCAAAGGTGAAGAGATAACGCCCCAAGAAGTCATTGATGAGCTCAATTTGCTGGGCTACCGCAAGGTAACCTTTGCCGACAGCAGCGGTGAATATAGCTATCAAAATAAGGTGCTGACTGTGCAGCGCCGTGCGTTTCAGTTTCCAGAAGGCGCAGAGCCTCTGCGTCATTTAGTGATAACGTGGGAAGGTGCACGTATTGGGGAAATTTATGACAAGTCGCAAGGCCGCCCGTATGGTTCTGCAAAGCTAGAACCCTGGTTAGTAACGCGCATGACAAGCGGGTCTCAAGAAGACCGTATGCTGGTAACGTTAGACACCATTCCTGAAATGTTGCCAAAAGCGCTAACCCTGGTGGAAGACCGCAATTTTTATAATCACCATGGCGTTGCGCCGCTTTCAATATTGCGGGCTCTAATGGCAAATATTGCAGCCGGTAGAACGGTTCAAGGCGGGAGTACGCTAACGCAGCAGCTGGTTAAAAACATGTTTTTAACCCGTGAGCGTTCCATTGTGCGTAAGGCAAAAGAAGCCATTATGGCGGTGATCATTGATGCCCGTTACAGCAAATCAGAAATTATTGAAGCGTACTTAAACGAAGTGTTTTTGGGGCAAAATGGCGATATGGCCGTACATGGTTTTGGACTTGCCAGCTATTTCTATTTTGACCGACCAGCTAACGAGCTAAGTACGCCCGAAATAGCCACGTTGGTTGCTATTATTAAAGGCCCATCTTATTACAACCCACGCAAATATGCTGAGCGCACGAAAGAGCGTCGTGATTTAGTGTTGCGCATGCTGTTTGATGAAAATGAAATTAGTCGTCAAGACTACGAACGTTTTGTGAATATGCCGTTAGGGCTCGCCAGTGGGGCTAGCTTAGCAAGCGGTAAACACCCTGCTTTCATGGAGCAGGTTCGTCGGGAACTCAATGAAATTCTGGCTGAGCCTAGCTTAAGAGATTCGGGCGTAAAAGTGTTTACAACACTTGATATCGTAGCCCAACGACGTGCTGAAAGCGCATTGTCGGGTACGCTAGACGGTTTGCAAAAAGACAGGAAAGTGCCATTACAGGGCGCAATGGTAGTCACAGATAGTGCAAGTGGTGAAGTACGCGCTATCGTTGGCGGAAAGGACTTTGCGTTCAAAGGCTTTAACCGAGCACTAGACGCAAAACGCCCAATAGGCTCGTTGATTAAACCTGCGGTTTACTTAACCGCACTAGAAGATCCTACACAATTTAACCTGGCAACGCCGCTTAAAGACGAGCCCATTACCCTTGAAAGTCGAAATGGAAAAACGTGGTCGCCGCAAAACTACGATAAAGAATTCAGAGGCCAGGTGCCTTTACTTCAAGGGCTAGTCGAGTCTTTAAATATACCTACGGTTAATTTAGGCATGCAGATAGGGCTTGATGCGCTAGCCGATACGATAGAGCGATTAGGGGTAACCACCCCCGTAGATAAAGTACCGTCGTTAACCCTTGGTGCTTTTGAATTGACACCATTTAGTACAAACCAAATGTACCAGACCTTATCAAATGATGGGCGTTACATACCTCTTCATACGGTGACTTCTGTAGTAACAGCAGATAACGCGCTGCTTTGGAAAAAGGCGGAGTTTTTTGCTCAGCGCACCGATGAAGCAGCAACCTATTTGCTCAACTATGCCTTGTATAAAGTAACCACCGAAGGTACTGCGAAGCGCATCGGTTGGAATTTTGGGAATGTGAATATGGCTGGCAAAACGGGCACCACAGACGATTACCGCGATAGCTGGTTTAGTGGCTTCGATAGAAACAATGTGGTTACGGTTTGGGTAGGCAATGATGACAACCAACCGGTTAATTTGACCGGTGCAGGTGGGGCCTTGCCCGTCTTTATAAACTACATGAAATCTCAGTCACCCAAGTCATTATCAAGGCGTTTCCCGAAAGGCTTAGGCATTGCACATTTTGACGCCAAGACCGGCGCGGTTGTGGTTGCAGGATGTGCTGGAAGTTTAAGCGTACCGGCTATTTTGGATGTGCTTCCTCCACCTCAACAAGATTGTTCAGGCCGTCCTGTAGACAAAGACAGCGACAAGGATGATAAAAGCTGGTGGGAACGGATATTCGGATAAAAAAACTCCAGTAAGAAGATAGAAAACACAATCACTTGGCTGGGATACAGTCCGTGCTTTCTATCTCCCTCTGGAGTAAAAGGCCCAGGGAAGGCAAATCTTTTAGCGGTAGTCGGTTAGGTTCCTATTTGTTTTTATTGCGTTTTCAGTGACCTTTCTGAAGGAATAGGCGCGCTGTTGAAAACACCAGCGCACTGACTACAAACGCAATAACCGGTCCGAGTACCACCATAAATAGGGTTGCGGCGGTTAACATGTGCATTCTCCTTATGCGTCGTTATCGTCTGAGCTGATAGGCTCAATCGGCGTAATAGTGATGTCAGCAACCAATGCATTTGCTTCTTCTACTTCTGGCTCAAACGTATGGCTTGCAGTTAACACGTCATAAGTCACGCCTAGGTCCAAGTTCTGCTTTACGTCATGCATGGCGCTTTCAACGATAAAATCTGTATGCGAAACAATGTTGTTCTGAGTGTCGTCAGCGAACGCTGATGCGCCCAATACACTAGTTGCTAAAGTTAGTGCAGTGAAAGTTTTGCGACCGATAAACATAGTAATCTCCAAAAATTAAGTTAGACACTGCACTTGAACATACTGCGTGGCAGCTATCATGTTGCTAAAGGTTTCGATAATAAGTCGTTATCAATTAACAATTAGTTTATAGCGAGGGATGTGCCAACTCGTAAAAATAAGGTAAGTGTATGAATTTAATGAATTTTAACTTTTGATAAAAAATGAAGGTGGAATTGGGGGATTAAAGAAATACTAAAATTTAGCGAATTCAATGTAGAGGTGGTCAAAATGACCAACGCAAATTTTTTAACACTTGCGCAGCGACACTGGTGACCATGAGAAAGGTCAGAAATAGGGGCGCTAGTCTATAAAGATGAGCAGCGCCGCCAATGTGTAAAAGAGTGAATAGGTCTAGGACGCTTTACTTCTAAATTGTGAAACCATTGTCACTACTAGCGCAATGATCACACCAGCAGCAATACCAACAACACCATCAGCAAGTATAGACATAACCAGCGATGCGTCTGGGATAAGTGTGGTAAACCAGTCGGTAATAACGTGCAAAAAGCCAATGCTGTGGGTGAGGATGCCACCACCGACTAAAAACATAGCAACAGTGCCTACAACCGCAAGGGTTTTCATTAATGCGGGGGCGGCAACTAATAACGCTCTGCCAATAAATCGTTGAAGGGTGTTCATTGAACCTGTTAACGACTTTCGAAGCATGTAAAGCCCAACATCGTCCATTTTAACTAGTGCCGCTACCAGCCCATAAACGCCAAGGGTAATCGCTAAGCTTAGTGCTACTAGTACACCAATTTGCGTAGTAAGTGTTGCATCGGTCACTGTGCCTAATGCAATTACAATAATTTCAGCAGACAGTATAAAGTCTGTGCGTATAGCGCCTTTAATTTTATCTTTCTCAAACGCTACCATATCCACATCTTCGTGGGTAAGCGCTTCTATTCTGGCTTCTCGTGTTTTTTCTTCATCTTCGTGGGGAAGATATTTGTGCAGTAGTTTTTCTGCACCTTCAAAACATAAATATAACCCGCCCAGTACCAAAAGGACGGTTATAAGAGAGGGCACAAAAGCACTGATGGCTAATGCCGCAGGAACCAATATTGCTTTATTAATAAGTGAGCCTTTTGCTACTGCCCATACAACAGGTAGCTCTCGGTCTGCTTTAACGCCTTGGACCTGGTCGGCGTTTACCGCTAAATCGTCGCCCAAGACGCCCGCTGTTTTTTGCGCCGCGACTTTCGACATGGTTGCGATGTCGTCCATTAACGTTGCTATATCATCAAGTAGGGCAAGTAAGTTAGCTGCGGCCACGTCGAATATCCTTTGTTATGTATTACAGTTAGAGTAATCCCCAGTAAATAGCAGCTTAGCGTACTTAAAACATGGGTAATATACAATCAGGAATAATGCCGATAAATCACAGTTCTTTTTAGGCAGTTTTCAGGGCTATCTCCAACAGAAAAGGCGAAATCAGAGGAAGTGTGAGTTGAGAAGAACACGCTCGTGCTCTTCTCATGTTGAAGTTAATTACCCCAAATGTTGTTTACCAGTTCTGGATGATCAACGAAAGGGTTTCGATTGTTCTGGAAATTGAAGGCAGCGTCATTCCTATCGATTTCCTTTTGGCTTACAGGGTCTTGAGAATGCCAGCTTAAAAGCAGAGTTAAAAACCAGCTTTCAAATACCTGATCACTTGTACCATTCAACACTGCGTCGCCATACGTGCTATTCGTTTCCCAATTTGCAATGACGTTTTCATAACGTGTCGCCATGTAGAAGTACGCTCTAGCGAAGTCACCTTTGAACTCGTCGATGGGCTCAAAAACGGTGCCTGTATAACCAGAAGCAGAAGAGCCAGCGCCCAGTTTGGAACCATTCGATGACGTATAAGTAGCACTTGCGACATCACCGTACGGATAGCTACTTCGGCGACCGTTAACGTAGCCGTCGGTTGCAAAAACGTGATGAACATCAGTATTCATAGGCGAGACTGCACCGCCAAACCAGCTGCGCGGGAAGGCGTGTTCGCGGTTATAGCAACTGCCTTCTCCACTATAGCTGCCACACTGGTCAGAACCAGCCGTGTAGCTGTAAGCGTCACTACCATTTGGGTTTTCTGAATACATGTCCAAAATGGAGCCGTCATTTTCATAGTAGCTGTCGCTTGTGTATGAAATATAGAATGTCCAAAGGTCGCCATAGCTTTGTGTATTATGATTTTTGATAATGTTGTAAAGCTCGGTTTTTAACGTATAGCCTGACAGACCGTTGGCACTTGCATAGTAACCAGTGAGTTCTGATGAACCACCACCACCACCACTGCCACCGCCACTCGTTGTACCAACGCTAAAGCTGGTGCTTTCACTCGCGCCGAAAGAGCCGCCATTAGCAACAGACACGCCCTCTATTAGCAAGTTATAGCTGCCAGAGCCATAGGAGCAGCAGATTCCATCGCCATAGGCATCACTAATGGTAAAGGTATATTCTCCATCAGTAAGGCAAACCGCTTCAGTATAACTTTGGTTGTTAGCGTAGTTGCTGCCAGAGGCTTCAACTTGGTTGTTTGCGTTAGTTATTTGCCAACTGGTTTCACTGCCGTAATTGTCGGTAGTTAAGTTCAAAACGCCTGAATGGCTAGCACACGTGCTTCCACCGCCGTTATTGCCACCTGACCCAAGCGTAGTCGGCTCGAATGCGTCTACATAGACGGTTTCTGACCCATCAAAGCCAGTCTGATCATAAAAGCGTAACCCCACCTCAATCTCTTTTGACGCTGTAGCGGAATAAGAGAAAGTAAGCTGTTGCCAGTTTCCAGTTGATGAGTTGTCAGAATAACCTTGATAACCGTCTACATATAGGCGTGCTTTTACAGTACCTTCAGTGTGATATAGCCTCACTGAAAATTCATAATTTTGACCGGCGGTTACATTGATTGTCTGACGGAAGTCAGTTGAACCTTGCGTTGTCGTATTGACGGTAACTGCAGCTGACTTGCTTCCCGAGAATGAGTAGACCGAGTTTTCAGCTACACTAATGCCGGAGTCGATAGTTGACCATGAATTAGGTGCGCCAGACGTCCATGTTTCAAAGTCTCCATTGGAGACCTGACCCATAGCGATAGCGGGTAATAACGCACCTGCCAAGCCGACTATTTGACGTAAGTTTATATTCATTTATTTTCCGTTATTGTCTTTATTTTAAATGTATATTTGTTCCTTAAATGTAGTGTTCGACGCCTTCCTAGGCGTATCAAATATTGCACGTATTTGTGACAAAATGAATAAAAGTGCTTAATCTAACGGCAGAGAGTACTGAGTTAACGGCAAGGAAATAGATGCAAATAAACGGTAAGTTAAGCGAAAGATCAGTACTACCTATTATGGACTGTTGGGAGCAATAAAATGACTGACAGCCCAATTCCATCGCTATCCGTACGCTCATATACGAAGCAAACGTGCCGCCATAAACACAACTACTTTCAGTTAGTGCTGCCCATCAACGGACATATCTTGATAGAAATCGATAATTTTAGCGGGCGAGTAGGCGTTGGCGAAGGCGTATGCATAGCGCCGAATGAGGTCCATTATTTTAGCGCTAACGAACTGTCAAAATTTATTGTGGCGGACTTGGAGTATGTGCCAGTTAATTTAAATGACAGGTTGCACCCGATATTTCAGGTAACGTCAGCATTACAGGCGTTTTTATCGTTTGTAGAGATTCAAATTAGCCAGTTTGCTGACCAAGGCCATGAAGAAATACTGGCGCTATTTTTAACCTTGCTAGAAACATCCTTGAAAGGATGCAGCATGGATAAGCGAATGACTCCTGTATTAAGCCATATTCATCGCGACCTTGCCCGAGGCTTTACACAGGTGGAGTTAGCACGGATAGCCTGCATGGGAACAACGCAATTCAAAACACGCTTTAAAGAAGCCACCGGGCATAGTTTACGAGATTACCTTGTAAAAGTGAGGATGGAAAAGGCCAAAGCACTACTTAGAAATACCGATACACCAATGTTGGGTATAGCTCAGCTAACAGGGTATGAAGATGTTGCAGCATTCAGTCGCCGCTTCAAAGCGTATTTCGGGCGCCCCCCTAAGTTTTTCAAAAGAAAGTGACTGTGATAAGGGCTTACCTCACATGACGGTAAATCGTTGATAGAGACAACTAGTTAATCTCTTCGTCTTTAGGAAGTTTATTGACTCTGGCTTCTATAAATCGTTTGTGGTCGTCCATTTTGGTGCATTCTAAGGTTCCACCAGCAATTCCACTCAATATCGCCAAAGTTTTATTGGTCGTACTGCTACAGTTTACGCGTTTTGAAGGGCGTCGATTTTCATTAGCTTGTATTTGCTGTGTGCTTGGCCCGCTAAGCACAGGACTATTTTTACGCTCTTGAAATGCTTTTGCTGCCTGTTCTGCGTCTTCAGCGACTTTGTCACTGTGATACTTTTCAAAGTAGAGGGCTGCGCCATCTTTTACCGACAGATTCAGCGAGCCTGCGCGCCGATTTGCGTCTTTTGATAAAGTGGGCGACGGCAGTGTATTAGTCGGCTTACTTTCAACGGGTACCTGCTGTTTATCGGGCTCAGCATTTTTCTGCTGCTTGGACGCAGGGCTTTCTACAATTTCATTCTTACTATCAAGTGCTTCAGTCGCTTTGGTTGCTTCAGGCTTCAACTCAATTTCTTGCCTTTTAGGGGAAACATCGATTGGTTTAGTTTCTTGTGGTTTAGCTTGGGCAGAAGGGCGTGGAACGGGGGGATAGTAAAGTCTGGCGCTTATCTCCGGCGTTCGCTCCAAAACATTTACTCGTGCTTTTTGGTTGTTGATGCCCATTTGAGAAAGTATGACCACTACGATGACCCCAAACACATGTGCACAGCCCGAAATTAATAGTGGGCGCCACGCCGTTTTCTTTGCAACGGAATGGTGTTCAATGCTGCGCTCAGGCGCAAAGAAAGATGGGGTGATAGTCGTCATAGTAAACAACAGACCATGGGCCCTATCGAATAGTTCCATCCTAATTTCATCGCACTTTTTAGTCCTCTCACCTTACCGCAACCTCATACCGCTTCAAAATTGGGCAAATTTTTAACAGTGCACCATTAGTGTGCATTATTTTTGTGCGTTCATGAAGCGTTTGCTTGTATGTGTTTGATTTATTTGGCTAATCATTTGTGGCATGGCTCTTGGTTTATCTTCCCATAGTTGGAAACACGACAATAAATCACAGAATAACCAAAACAAACTGGGAGCAACTCATGAAACTAGTCACAGCGATCATCAAGCCGTTCAAGCTAGATGATGTTCGTGAAGCCATTTCAGAAATCGGTATCGACGGTTTGACCGTGACCGAAGTGAAGGGCTTTGGACGTCAAAAAGGACACACTGAACTTTACCGCGGAGCGGAATATCAGGTGGATTTTCTACCTAAAGTCAAACTGGAAATTGCTGTTCAGGATGATCAAGTAGAGCGCCTGGTAGAAGCCATCGTTGGCGCTGCCAAAACAGGCAAAATTGGAGACGGCAAGGTGTTTGTTTACGACCTTGAACACGCCGTTCGTATTCGAACTGGTGAGTCGGATAGCGACGCGCTGTAAGCCACAACGATATATTTGCGGAGAAAACCATAATGGAAATCACTTTTGAACTTGGGTATGCGCTAGATACCTTTTATTTTCTAATCTGCGGTGCACTGGTTATGTGGATGGCTGCAGGTTTTGCGATGCTTGAAGCAGGTCTTGTTCGAGCGAAAAACACCACAGAAATTCTAACTAAAAACGTGGCGCTATTCGCTATCGCTTGCACTATGTACATGATTTGCGGTTACGGCATTATGTACGGTGGCGGCGACTGGGGTCCATTCCTAAGCGGTATCATGGCTGATGGCGCAACAGGTGTCGCTGAAGAGCCAGCAACATATGCACCTTCTGCTGACTTCTTCTTCCAAGTAGTATTTGTTGCAACAGCAATGTCTATCGTATCTGGTGCGGTAGCTGAGCGTATGAAGCTTTGGGCATTCCTAGCGTTCGCAGTTGTTATGACGGGCTTCATCTATCCAATGGAAGGTGCTTGGACATGGGGCGGCGAAGCAGTATTCGGTATGTATACGCTTGGCGACCTTGGTTTCTCTGACTTTGCAGGTTCAGGTATTGTTCACATGGCTGGTGCAGCTGCTGCTCTTGCTGGTGTTCTTGTGCTTGGTGCTCGTAAGGGTAAATACACCGCTGACGGTAAAGTAAACGCGATTCCAGGTGCAAACTTACCGCTTGCAACTTTAGGTACATTTATCCTGTGGATGGGGTGGTTTGGCTTCAACGGCGGTTCAGTACTGGCTACTGCAACTGTTGAAAGTGCAAACTCAGTAGCGATTGTATTCATGAACACAAATGCTGCAGCTGCTGGTGGTGCAATTGCTGCACTTATCGTAGCACGCATTCTATTCGGTAAGGCTGACCTAACCATGGTACTTAACGGTGCGCTAGCCGGTCTTGTAGCTATTACAGCAGAGCCTTCAACACCTACACCACTACAAGCTACGCTGTTCGGCGGCCTTGGTGGTATTCTAGTAGTGCTTAGCATCGTTGCGCTTGATAAAGTAAAAATTGATGACCCAGTGGGCGCAATTTCAGTTCACGGTGTGGTAGGTCTTCTAGGTCTTATCCTTGTACCTTTCACTAACGATGGTTCAAGCATCTCTGGTCAGCTAATTGGTGCAGCGACTATCTTTGTATGGGTATTCGTAGTGAGCCTAGTGGTATGGCTAGTGATTAAAGCGGTTATGGGTGTACGTGTGAGCGAAGAAGAAGAATTCGACGGCGTAGACATGAGCGAATGTGGTCTGGAAGCATACCCAGACTTCACAAGCAGCCGTTCGTAAGAGAGTCTCGATTAGGCAACGAAACAACAATAACAATAATGCCTTATTACTTCGTTTAAGCCCCGCTAATGCGGGGCTTTTTTCGTTTCATGCAATGTGTTTTATGACCATTACTGGGCTAAGGAAAAGAGCCTAGGCGTAATGTGACAATAACGCTACACTATGAATCGATAGACTAACGCTAGATTTATTATCGGCAACGTTTTAGTAAAAGGACGGTTATGATTGCAAGTGTGCGACTTCTACCTTTGATACTGGCTTTCTTTAGTATCAGCTGTTTGGGCTATGACAGAATAACGGGGCATCCCTTTGCAAGTCGCTCAGAAGTTATTGCAAAGAACGGCATGGCAGCAACAAGCCAACCATTAGCTACGCAAGTGGCATTGGATATTTTAAAACAAGGCGGCAGTGCAGTTGATGCAGCTATTGCAGCTAACGCCATGTTAGGTTTAGTTGAGCCTACAGGCAGCGGTATTGGCGGCGACCTATTTGCCATTGTGTGGGATGCAAAAGAAGAAAAGCTAGTCGGCTTAAACGCTTCTGGCCGTTCACCCAGACAGTTAACCAAAGCGGTGTTTGCCGAGCGTGGCTTGCATCAAATTCCAAAATTTGGTCCGCTACCCGTTTCTGTCCCTGGCGCTGTAGATGGCTGGTTTGCACTACACGAAAAATTTGGCAAGCTGCCCATGTCTGCGCTGCTTACCCCATCTATCAAATATGCCCGTGAGGGGTTTCCTGTTTCAGAAGTCATTGCCTATTACTGGCAGATGAATCAAGAGCGAATAGGTCACTATGACGGCTTCGCAGAGACTTTTCTTATCGACGGGAAAGTTCCGCAAAAAGGCGATGTTTTTAAAAACCCTGGCTTAGCCGTGACCTATGAAAAGATTGCGACAGGCGGGCGAGATGCTTTTTATAAGGGCGATATCGCACGCACTATCGATGCTTACATGAAGTCCCAAGGCGGCTTTTTGTCATACCAGGATTTGTCATCGCATACCTCGGAGTGGGTAGAGCCCGTTTCTGCTAACTATCGCGGGTATGATGTGTGGGAACTTCCGCCCAACGGACAAGGCATAGCGGCACTACAGATTCTCAATGTGCTTGAGCACTATGATATCGAAGGAATGGGGTTTAACTCAGCAGACTACATCCATACCTTTGTTGAAGCCAAGAAGCTCGCCTTCGAAGATCGCGCTAAGTTCTATGCGGATCCAGACTTCAACGATATTCCAGTCGACTGGTTAATTTCGAAAGAGTATGCCGCTAAGCGCCAGAAGCTCATAGATAATGAACGCGCAGCGAATCGCGTTGATGCGGGTATTTATGAAGGGGATACCATTTATCTGACCGTTGCTGATAAAGAGGGCAATATGGTGTCCTTAATTCAAAGTAACTACCGCGGAATGGGCTCAGGCATGACACCTCCAGGGCTAGGTTTTATTCTTCAAAATAGAGGTGAGATGTTTACCCTTGAAGAAGGGCACTTTAACGAATATCGCCCGGGAAAGCGTCCATTTCACACCATTATCCCGGCTTTTGTAACCAGAAACGGTAAGCCGGTGATGAGCTTTGGCGTGATGGGCGGTGGGACTCAGCCTCAAATGCATGCACAAATTATTGTAAACATTCTCGACTTTGGAATGAATCTGCAGGAAGCGGGGGATGCTCCACGCATACTGCACAGTGGGTCGAGTAGCCCAACGGGCGCGTTGATGACTGATGGTGGCTATGTGAGCTTAGAATCAGGGTTCAGTGAAACCGTTCAGCGAGAGCTAATGGAGCGGGGGCATAAGCTTCAACGCGTGGTAGGCGCGTTCGGTGGCTATCAGGCCATCGCTTGGGACGAGCAGAAAGGTGTCTATTTTGGCGCTTCAGAAACGCGAAAAGATGGACAAGCCGCGGGCTATTAAGCACACTAGTGTAAATAATAGGCGGCGGAGTTAATTTGTTCCCCCGTTTGCTGCTTCGCTTTAAAGGGTTTCAAAGTTTGAAGCAGCCGCTACACTTTACGATAAGGTTCGCACAACAAAGCGCGGCGAATGATCGCCAGCAGCGAAACGTCAGAACAAGGCGTTAATAACAACAAGAGCGGCAATGACACAACCACAAAAAGGCCTCTGCGCTGAGCCAAATTTACATGCACAGTATTTACTACTGAACGTCATTGATGACGATAGCCAAGCCGTACGCGCCAAACTATCTCGCGTGCTGGATATATTCGAGCATTTTGAGAATGAGCACTACGAAGCCATGGTAACCGGCGTTGTCGCTATTGGCACCGGTTACTGGGCTGAGGTATACCCCGGTTTGATACCTGTTGAGCTTGCCCCTTTTCCTGATATGCAGTGTGATGATAGAAGTGCCCCCACCATGCCTTGCGATCTCTTCATTCAAATTCGCGCTGATAGGCTGGATATTTGCCATGCGGTTGGCATTGAAGTGATGGATTTGTTGCGTATTCATGTAGAACTGGTAGAGCAAATAAGAGGGTTTAGGTACTTAGATGGCCGTGACCTCAATGGTTTTCTTTATGGCGCAGACAATCCACGTGGAATGAAGCGCAGACAAGTCGGGATTATTGGCGAAGATGATCCTGATTTTAGCGGTGGCAGCTATGTTCACATACAACGCTATCGCCATGATTTAAGGCGCTGGAATAGTCTTTCAAGCCGTCAGCAAGAACAAGTGATGGGCACCACGCAAGAGCACAATTTGGTAAGTAGCGAACAGTCTGAGTCTTCGCATTGTGTTAGGGCAAGCACTGTTGCGCCCGATGGCGACGAACCAAGGCTAATTAAGCAAGGCATGCCATACGGTGATATGGCCTCTCAAGGCTTATTCTTTGTAAGCTGTAGTGCCAGTGCGCGGCCATTTAAACAGATGCTCCACAGCCAAATATACGGCAACGGTGAAGGCGATTATGACAGATGGCTGGACTTTACCAGTGCTGAAACAGGTGCTGCGTTTTTCGCGCCATCCATTAATTTTATTCGCCAGCAGGCTAAGTTATCTGAGTCCTAAATTTAACCGTCGCTTATGGCCATTGGGATTAGTAGACTAGCGCACCATCCCAATCCTCCTTAAAATCGACGCTTCTGTAAATTCGACAAACATCTATGTGATGATGCGCTAGCGAATCGTTTGGGCTCATAGCGACAGCGGTCTCAAAAAAAGAAATGGCCTCGTCCCACTGCTGATTTATACGGCATGCGATACCTGCGGCAATCTTGGTCTGAACCGCCAACTTCTTTTCCTGCTCACTCTCTGAAAGGTGGCTTAACACCTCGTATATTTCAATTGGCGCTTTTCGTCCTTTCACTCTTACCCAGTCAAGCAAGCGGGTTTTAATTGGGAAGCCAGACCCTATGGTCTGAAGAACTTGGGCACTTACGATAATATCCGCCTCGTATTTGGGGGTTAAAGCTTCTAAGCGAGAAGCAATGTTTACGCTATCGCCAATGACGGTGGTATCCATCCTATCTTCTGAACCTACCGTACCCATAATAACAGGGCCAAAGTGGATACCTATTCCCATATTAATTGGTTCGTAGTTACTGTTCTTTCTATGGCCGTTATATATTGTCAGCGCTTTGCGTAAGTCGAGCGCAGCATTAACCGCATCCATAGCTTTTTGTTGTGAAGATCCTTCGCGATGATCGAACAGCGCCATAATGGCGTCGCCCATGAACTTATCAATAAAACCGTGGTTTTGATGAATAGGATCGTTCATTCTGGTGAAATAAGAATTAAGAAAGTTCATCAACTCTTGTGGCGTAATACGTTCAGAAAAACCGGTAAAGCCTCTGATATCGCAAAACATAATCGCAACGTCGTTTTCAGCCGCATAGCCAAGACCCAGCGCGTCTACGTCAGAATTCGACATGTGCTCCACAAACTGCTTTGGAATGAATTTTTGAAAGGTTTGTGTAAGCCTTTGGGCCTCATCGGCAGCTGTGTGAAAGTGCGTTTCATCGTCGTTTTTTGCGACAGTGGTGGAGACATGACGCCGACGTTTAAATTGGCTAGCTCTGTATGCAAACCGACGGCTGCGCCTTACGTGCAAAATTGTGATAGCGACACTGTAGAGAAAAAGCGCGCAAATAGCGCCAAACTGCCAATCCATTGATAACACCACACCTATAAACTGCTTTTAAATGAAGGCTAATAATCTAGCCCGCGAGGAATTCAAGCGTTACGTATGAGAGAAGCAATGAAGAAGAGGCACTAACACGCCACGGTGGGCGTATTAGTGCAAAAATTACCAGAAAGGAATTAACTTAAAGCGTTGAGAACACTTTATCTGCTGCAGCAAGGGTTTGCTCAATGACTGCAGCGTCATGCGCTTTAGAAACAAAGCCCGCCTCATAAGATGCAGGTGCTAAGTAAACGCCTTGCTCTAGCATACCGTGATAGAACTTGTTGAATTGCTCGGTATTACAGTTAATTGCTTGCTTGTAGTTCGTAACTTTCTCTACGTCAGTAAAGAATATCCCAAACATACTGCCGGCAATATTAGTAGTTAGACTAATATTGTGTTTGTCAGCAAGGGCTTGGAAGCCATCAACTAGCGTTTGCGTATTTCCGAAAATTGAATCGTAAAGTCCAGGCTGCTTTATTTGCGTTAAAGCAGCAAGACCTGCAGCCATTGCTACCGGGTTACCAGAAAGCGTACCCGCTTGGTAAATTGGCCCTGTCGGTGCTATGTGAGTAATAATGTCACGACGGCCACCAAAACAGCCCACTGGCATGCCGCCGCCAATGACTTTACCCAAGCAAGTCAGGTCTGGTTTGATGTTATAACGCTCTTGCGCCCCGCCGCGAGATACGCGGAAGCCTGTCATTACTTCATCAAAAATCAATACGCTGCCATATTGGTCGCAAATAGCGCGAAGTCCTTCAAGGAAGCCTTCCACAGGAGGGATACAGTTCATGTTACCTGCGACAGGTTCAACGATAATGCACGCAATATCATCGCCATGGGCTTCGAAGATTTCTTTTACGCTGTCTAGGTTGTTGTATTCAACGGTAAGCGTATGCTCAGCAACATTTGCTGGAACACCTGGTGAACTTGGTACACCAAGGGTTAGCGCCCCTGAGCCCGCTTTCACTAGCAGTGAGTCGGCGTGCCCGTGATAGCAGCCTTCAAACTTAACAATTTTGTTTCTGCTCGTGTAGCCGCGAGCCAGGCGAATAGCTGACATAGTGGCCTCTGTACCAGAGTTCACCATGCGTACCATTTCCATAGATGGAACCAGTTCGCTAACCAACTCAGCCATGATCACTTCAGCTTCGGTAGGTGCACCGAAAGACAGTCCGTTATACGACGCTTCAATAACCGCTTCGCGAATTTGGGCGTTATTGTGACCTAGAACCATAGGGCCCCAAGACTGAATATAGTCAATATATTGCTTACCATCCGCATCCCACATGTAAGCGCCATCAGCTTTCGTGATGAAGCGAGGTGTACCGCCTACCGCTTTAAAAGCGCGAACGGGTGAATTTACGCCACCAGGAATGGTTTTTTGGGCGCGGGTAAATAGGGCTTCAGATTTTTGCATGTAATTACTTACTCTTATTGCTGTACCAAACAACGTCACGCTCGTACTTAGTGAGAAGGTTTTCTACACCCAGAGTAAGCGCAAACAATGCCATTCTGACAAGTACACCATTGTCGGTTTGTCTAAAAATGGCGAGGTTTGGATTGAGGTTTAGATCGTTATCTAATTCGTTGGCTTCCATACGTGAATCTCGTGGAAGTGGATGCATGATAACGGTCTTCGACTGAAAGTGTTTCGTGTAAATCGACTGATTAAGGCGGAACTTACCTCGGTATTTGTTGGCTTCTTCTTGAGAAGGAAAGCGCTCTTCCTGAATGCGTGTTTGATAGCATATGTCCGCATCCATATTCCCTTCAAGGGTATCGGTAATCGTAAGCTGGTGCCCCGCATTTTCGATGGCGTCTATGATGGGCTGAGGCATGGCCAGCTCTTTTGGCGAAATGAGCGTAAAGCGAATGTTCTTAAACAAACATAACAAGCGAGATAAAGAGTGTACTGTTCGGCCGTAGCGCAAATCACCAATCATGGCGATGTGTAAGCCGTCAATGCCGTGGCCATTGTATTCCAGTTCACGTTTAATCGTGAACAAGTCCAACAGTGCTTGGGTTGGGTGTTCGTTTGCACCATCACCACCGTTGATAACAGGTACACGACTACCTTCGGCAAATTCTGCCACTGAACCCGCCGCAGGATGTCGCATTGCAATAATGTCGGAATAGCCGCTCAGCACACGGGCTGTGTCGTACAATGACTCACCTTTAGCCAGCGCAGAGCTCGACATGCCGGTGGTTTCTCTAACTTCACCACCTAAAAGGTTGAATGCGGTACCAAAGCTAACTCGCGTACGAGTACTTGGCTCAAAGAAAAGGTTACCGAGAATGGCGCCATCTAGCACGGTTGTGCGCTTTTGTCGTTTGGCATAGGGTTGCATGGAATTGGCAACTGAGAACACTTTCTCAATGGCCTCGCGATCGAATTGATTAACCGAAAGAATGTGGTTACCGGTAAAGTCAGACATGCGCTTCTCAATCATCAACGAAAACGGCGCTAGTTTATAATACCGCTGGGGTTAAGTCATTAGCGCAACGTTAATCTTGCCTTACGTTTTTCTCAGTTTGGCGTTTTATTGAAAAGGGCTTTCCAAAAATCAAAATGCAAGTGTGCATGTGCGCATATGTCGGCTAATTGTGTTGCTGAGTATAGTGGGTAAAGAGTAAAAGGATCTTTTCAGCCGCGCTATTTACGTGGGCTGTAATCGCTTCGTCTTGAAGCGGAGACTGTATGCCGCACAGCATCATGGTGTGATATTCCCCCTTAAGCAGGGCGCAATAGTCAACTGCCAGCTGTTGGGCGATATCACGGCTTAAGCTACCTTCTCCGAACTTCTCTATGACATCACTCAATGTAGATAGGGAAGCTTCGGGGCCAGCCTGATAAAAAAGTGTTGCCACATGAGGGCTATTTACCGCTTCAGCTATAATTACTCGAAAGATAGCAATGGCTTCAGGATCTTGTAATAGTCGCACAAACTGACAGCCAACTTTTCGTAAACATTCTAATAGTGAGAGTGAGCCTGAAGTGGCGTCGATAAGTTGCTGGGTGTCGAGTTGGTATGATCTGCATTTCGATGAGATTGCTGCTTTAAAGAGAGCATCTTTTCCTTCGAAATGAGAATAGACCGTTTGTTTAGACACACCTGAGGCTTTAGCCACAGTGTCCATAGATGTGTTGGCAAAACCCTCTTTTAAGAACAGGCAAGACGCTGCATGCAATATAAGATGGTATTTCTCTTCGCTTTTAGGTCGGCCTTGCTTTCGAGTGGTAGCCACGTTCGTTCTCACTTTATTGACGAATATTTAAATATCAAACTGGACGGTCTAGTATTTATATACTAGCATAGCACAATAAGTATGCAAATATAGCCCAGAGCAAACGCTAAACTGGTTAAAGGAAATGTTATGACTGCTGCAACGACGCCTTCTAAAAGTGGCAAACTCTCACTTATTATCGCTATTGCCGTTTTTACTGCAGCGTTGGTCATTCTTTTGATGACAGCAGGGCTTGGCAATGCGACACAAACGCCAGAGGCAAGAGTTCCCGTTGCAGTGTCCACTGGAACAGTCAAAATTCAATCGGGCTTTGAAACTCCAATCAATGTTTTTGGGCTAATCGAATCCCCGCGGGCCACTTCGCTTTCATTCGATATGGCAGGGCAAGTCAATACATTACTTGTAGAAGAGGGCGATGTAGTAAGCAAGGGAGATGTTCTAGCCCGTCAAGATATTCAGCGTCTCAATGCCAGAAAACGTGAGCTTCAAGCCTCACTTGAGCGTGCGAACGCCGACCTTGAACTTGCTAGAGTAAACAGCGAAAGAACCACGTCGTTGGTTGAGAAAAAGCTAGAATCAGCGCAGCGACTAGACGAAACCAAGGCAAGTCTCAATGTCGCTAAGGCCCAAGTTAGTGAAATGCAGGCCGCCCTTGAATCACTGAATGTAGAAATAGAAAAAACGACCCTTATTTCTCCCTTCGATGGCGTAGTCAATCGACGCTTTTTTGATGAAGGCAGTGTAGTTAGCGCTGGAACCCCGGTGTTTGGAATTACAGGCATAGAGAATTATCAGGCACGTTTCGCGGTACCTGCCGATGTTGTGGATCAGTTTGACCTTAATGAGCCGGTGCTGGTTAGCGTCGGGGATATTGATGTGGCGGGTACTGTTACGCAACGTTTACCTGTTCGCAACGTGCAAACGCGAACCATTGATATTTTAGTGACATTAAATAGTAATGAGCGGGTACGCCCCGGTGATATGGCTATTTTATCTGGATTTCGTTCTCACTCTGAGACAGGAAGTTGGCTGCCTGTTAACGCGCTAAGCAACGGCTTGCGCGGTTTGTGGCGCGTATTTGTTTTATCAAACGAGCAAACCGCCACCCTTGAAGCCCGTGTAGTGGAAGTTGTATATACCGACGGAAACAACGCGTTTGTGCGCGGAGCGCTTAAAGATGGAGAGATTTACGTAAGCGAAGGTACACACAAACTCGCACCTGGCCAAATGGTATCAATCCCCAGTCAACATCAAGCTGGGGCACGCTAATGAAGTCATTTAACTTCGGCTCAGATAAATCTTATCCATGGTACACCTTATTTTACCGACGAGGGCATTTACTCATACTGAGTCTTCTGGTGCTAGTCACAGCAGGGTTGTCAGCATTAGGCTCTCTGCCGCGTATTGAGGACCCGCGAATAGATACGCGAAACGCATTAATCATCACTCAATACCCAGGCGCATCGGCGGAACGGGTAGAGGCTTTGGTTAGTGATGTGCTTGAAGACAGGCTTAGAGAAATATTTGAAATAAAGGAAGTGAAGTCCACGTCGCGTGCTGGTATCTCCATCATTCTCATAGAGACGCAAGACTGGATAAATAATTCAAGTAACGAACAATTATTCAGTGAAATTCGCGATGCCATTGGCGCTGCCGCCGAGTCATTCCCTGAAGGTGCAATGGCGCCAGTTTTCGATGAAAAGCGCGGCGCGACAGCGTTCACTTTATTGCTATCTGTGCGAGCAGACCACTTTGAAAATACCCCTATTACACTCACCGCGCGTTTGGCTCAAGAACTTACAGACAGGCTGCGAAACGTTAACGGCACTGAGCTAGTGCGTGTATACGGCGCACCGCAGGAAGAGATTAGCGTCAATATCGACCCTATTAAGCTTGCCGCAACGGGTCTTACCTTACAGCAAGTAAGCAATTTAATAAGCCGCGCCGACCCCAAATTGCCTGCGGGAATGCTTAACTCCCAGCAAAGTAATTTGCGCTTTACAGTGGGAGAGGGCTTAAATGGCGTGAACATGATTGCTTCAATTCCCTTAGTTAACGAGCAAGGCCGCTACCTACGGGTAGAAGACGTCGCTACAGTGGAGCGCAGTTTTACTACCCCTCGCAACGAAGTGGCATTTCTAAATGGTGAAGAGTCTATATTTGTGGCAGCGCGTATGCAGCCGTCACTGCGTTCTGATGTATGGACAGAAAATGCATTAGCAGTAGTGGAGCAGTTCAATAAAGACTTCAGCGGAACCTTAACCGCTACCGTCGCATTTGAGCAAAACGAATATACCGCTACTCGCCTTGCTGACTTATCGATGAACCTGCTTATGGGGTGCGCCGTGGTCATGATGGTTATTCTACTTTTCATGGGGTTTCGTGCTGCGTGGATTGTGGGCCTGGCACTTCCCTTATGCGCCGCTTTTGCCTTGTTCTCTTTAAGTTTTTACGACGAGCAAATTCACCAAATGTCTATCTTTGGCATGATCATCGCCATTGGTTTACTAATCGATAATGCCATTGTTATTACCGATGAAATTCGCATTAATTTACAAGATCCTAATTTAACGCGAGTAGGTGCTATGGCCAAAAGCGTTTCACATCTATTTGTACCGCTGCTGGCTTCAACGCTGACGACTATTTTAGGCTTTATGCCCATCTTTCTTTTAGATGGAAACATCGGTGACTTTGTTGGCCCGATTGCCATTAGCGTGGTGATGGCACTTATTGGCTCGCTGTTTATTTCTCTTACTATCATTGCAGCCCTCGCTGCCCGATTTTTGCCAAAGCACGACAATAGTTCGCAACGTGAAATAGCATCGAAGGCGTGGTGGAAAGTGGGACTACAAGCGCCAGAGCTCAGTCTCGCTTTTAAAAAGCAATTGGGTAGATGGGTTAAACAGCCAATTTTGGTGTTACCGGTTATTGCTATCCTTTGTTTATCGGGTTTTGTATTGTCGGGCACCTTGGCCAATGTGTTTTTCCCAAGTGCAGATAGAGACCAGTTCGAAGTGTACCTGTGGACCAAAGAAGGGAGCAGTATCGACAACACAACGAGCTATGTTAAAAAAATAGATGGTGCTATTCGCAGTGAGCAAGGCGTGAAACAAGTTAGTTGGTTAGTCGGGGGCTCTGCGCCGTCGGTGTACTACAACCAGATGATGACGCGTGACAACATGCCTTATTTCGCAAATGCTGTGGTGTCGACAGATACAGTGGATGACGCTGTTGCGCTAGTGGGCAAACTACAACAAGAGCTTGATAGCGCGTATCCAGAAGTACAAATTGTAGTGCGAGCCTTTGGGCAGGGTCCGCCTATTGCGGCGCCTGTTGAGGTAGAGATTTTCGGCCCTGATCTGAATGTGTTGAATGACCTAGGCGACAAAGTACGCATGTTAATGTCTGAAGTCGACGGCATTTCTCAGTCTATAACCAGCGTTTCAATGGGAGAACCCGAGCTTAAAATAAACGCGGACAGCGATAACCTGTCTTACTTGGGGCTTACGCTTTCCGAGCTTGCCAATCAAATGCAGATAAACTTTTCAGGTATTACCGGTGGTTCTGTTTTGGAAAGCACAGAAGAAATTCCTGTACGCGTAAGGCTAGACGAGGCGTATAGACAAAATGTAACGGGCGTAGACGCCATGCCAATTCCGGTTGCAGGAGACAATGCTATTTCTTGGTCGCCACTTGCTGCTGTAACAAACTTAACGCTTCAGCCTGCAACCAGCAGTATTACGCGCCTTGATGGCGAAAGGCTCAACCGTATTCAGGCGTTTTTGCTTCCTGGTGTCCCGGCCATTGATGCAAGTAATCATTTGCGAGATCTGCTCGAAAGTCGATTAATTCTTCCCGAAGGATATCGTATTCATTTAGCGGGAGACGCTGATGAACAGCAGCAAGCATTAGGTAAATTAGCGACCTATGCGCCGGTGCTGTTGGTTCTTATGGTAACAACGCTCATTCTGACTTTTACCAGCTTGCGCATGGCGGGTGTAATCGGATTAGTGGCAATACTTTCTGTAGGGCTGGGTATGTTCAGTCTTTGGATATCTGGATTGCCGGTTGGGTTTAATCCGCTGCTAGGTTGTGCTGGCCTTATTGGCGTAGCAATCAACGGATCGATAGTGGTCATTGCCGCTATCAACGCGAACCCCAAAGCAAAGCAGGGAGACACGAAAGCCATTGTTGAAGAAACCATGAGCTGTAGCCGCCATATTTTATCGACTACTTTCACGACGGTAGGTGGATTGATTCCCTTGCTATTGTTCAGTGAAGGTAGCTTTTGGCCGCCGTTGGCCGTGGTGCTGGCTGGTGGAGTAGGATTCTCGGTAATCTTGTCGTTAGTCTTTACGCCAACTATAGTGGCTGCTTTTCAAAGATACCGTTATAGAAATCACACATTGGCATAATTTTACGGTTAAACTATCCCTTTTTAACCCACGTATAAATTTGGCTTACTTAGC
The DNA here is from genome assembly GCF_022348345.1 of Alteromonas sp. CNT1-28. Lineage (NCBI taxonomy): Bacteria > Pseudomonadati > Pseudomonadota > Gammaproteobacteria > Alteromonadales > Alteromonadaceae > Alteromonas > Alteromonas sp. CNT1-28. The sequence goes on from NZ_JAKREZ010000004.1 coordinate 56,240, forward strand.
GTATGCGAAAATCAAATCCTCTTTTGCGTTGGTGGCAAACCGACTGCGTGAAGTGTAAACGCATGAGACTTTATATCGTTTGGGCCGTAATCATGTTGGTGGTGTATTTTTATGTCTGGTACTAGTGTCGAACCAATCTATATCCGAGCTGCCTCGAAAAGTAACGGTATTACTAGCCTGGTGCTAGGCTGTATCGGTTTGTGTGTTGCGGCACTGTGGTTAGCCTTTCTTCCCGATTGGCTGTTCTTAGCGGGGATTTTCATCACCAGTGCCGCGTTAGTGTGCTTGCTCGTAGGGTACTTCAAAATTCGTGAGCCCGACTATAGTTTGGAAATAGCCAAAGACTATATTACTTATCGCCACCGTCTGGGCAGTTGGCGTATTCACTGGGACAACCTGCTGCGCGCAGATTGCCCCCGTGTTCGTCATGGGCTGGAGCATATTCCCCTTGAAACCATCGGTTTCAAAATCAAAAGTTACACGGATTTCCTCAATACGATTTCACCACGGCTTGCAACGCACTTGTTAATGGAGCAGCGGCCATTGCTAATGCAGAACACAGATGAGAATTGCGCCTCTGGAAGCTGTTATGAGCAATCTATGTTTGACGATAAGCAGTACGTTATGGAAGACGGGACCATCATTAAAGGCATTAAAGCTATGCTGGCACATCGTATGGTAGAGCTAAGAAAGCGCCTTGGGTATGATGTTTTTATCGCGAGCTCAGAGCTAGATAGGGATGCCAGCGAGTTTGCAGGACTTATTGCTCAGTGCCAGAAAGCAAGGCAGTCTTCTGAAGCCAGCTAAGCTCATCGTAGCAATTAGACTTTATTTGCCTAGCTGCGGCTGTCCTTCAATTTACTCTCGTTAAGCACTTTCTTGGCTTCGGCAATAAGGGCTGGTAAGTTTTCCTCGACTAGCTTGTGCTGACCAAGTTTAAGTGAGCTCTCTGTTTCGTTGGCTAAATGCTGCATGCGCGGCAGACCTGTATAGCAACACGCACCGTGTAGTTTGTGAACTTCGGTCTTAAGCCCATTGTAATCTTGATCGTCCCAAAGCGCCGAAAGTGTCTCGATAGTTTCGGGCAGTAACGCAATAAAACTGTCTAACATTTCTTTTGCTGTATCTTGATTTTGATTCGCTCGTTTAAGTGCTAGCTGCCAGTCGATAGAGGGAAAGACGATTTCACCGGGCTCAACATTGTGGCACCACGAATTGATAAGCGTAATAAGTAGCTCAACCTCAATAGGCTTAGGTAAGTAATCGTCCATGCCAGAGGCAAGCAGTCTTTCTTGCTCTTCTTTAAATGCGTGGGCTGTCACGGCCACTATTGGGGTACCCATATTCAACGGTGATTTACGAATTTCTCGGGTGGCCTGCAGTCCGTCCATGCCTGGCATCTGCACGTCCATGAGAATTAAGTCAAACTCTTGAGTCTGGCATTGATTGACGGCGTCTTGTCCACTAATCGTTGTGGTTAGCTCGACAGGAGAATGATCGAGCCACGTATGCAGCAGTTTAAGATTCATTTCCATGTCATCAACGGCAAGAATTTTAGCTTTTGGTAGCGTGCCTATTTTCTCTTGCATCGCATTTTTAGCTGGCGTTGTATGGTGGTGCACCAGGCTATCTAACTTGGTAAGCGTCATCGGCATACGCGCTTGTGAATGGAAATGTTGCGACAGGCTTGGGTATTGCGCAAAAGGTTCAGGGCCGGAATACCAAAGGATGCGCTTTTGCGCAGGGAATTGTACAAAACGACTTAAATAGGTATCCCGCAATCCCATCTTACTTACCGGCACAGTTGCCATGAAAAAGTCGTACTGGCCTTTAAGTGACATCAAATAATCCAGCGATTCAACAGAGGTAACCTGCGCACCCAAAATCGATAACATGCTTGCACTTGAGCGACGTGTTGCAGGTACCGGGTCGAAAATAACCACGTTCTTACCTTTCCAGTCTTCACTACTAGTTAGCGCATATTTCTGGCTTAACTGGTTCATACGTAGTGAGACGTTAAACGTAGAGCCTTGGCCTAATACGCTTTTTAGTGTTAGATCACCGTTCATTAAGCGAACCAGCTCTCGACTGATCACTAGACCTAATCCAGTGCCTTGGTAATTACGGTTAAGGGCGTCGTCTACTTGCGAGAAGGCGTTAAATAGCTTTTTTCTGTCTTGTCGGCTTATTCCGATACCTGTGTCTTCAACGGTAATATTTACTTCGTGAATACCATGAGGAAGCGAGCGTCCGCTCACCGAAAACGTAATGGTACCGCTGGACGTGAATTTAAGTGCATTACTTAACAAGTTATTGAGCACTTGCTTAATACGAAACACATCGCCAATGAGCTTTTCAGGGAGCGGGTGCAAATCAAATACAAATTCGATGCGCTTGCTGTGGGAAGATTTAGCCATGATAGTGACCATTTCTTCGAGCAGCTTATTGGGCGAGAAAGGCTGATTATTAATTTGCAGTTTACCTGCCTCAATCTTAGAGAAGTCGAGAATGTCATTTACGATTGTTAGCAGGTTGTCGGCGGCTGTGTTAACAATTCTTACCTGCTCTTGCTGATCCGTGGGCAGCGACGCATTGTTTAACTCTCTGCTAAATCCCAAGATAGCATTAAGCGGCGTGCGAATTTCATGGCTCATATTGGCCAGGAATTGAGATTTAACGTTACTTGCCTTTATCGCGTCTTTACGGGCAATATCTAAACGCGCATTCTGCTCTTCAATCAGCTCCATATTATTGCGTAAATCGTTAGTTGCCTGCTCAACTTCGCTTTCTAGTTGCCCTCTGCTTTTCTCCATTAACGCAAATGAAAAGAGGCCTGCTTCTAAGAAAACACCCACCTGAAAACAATAGGTGGTGAAGTCGTTGGAAGGTAAAATTCCGATAAGGCTTAACATGCCAATAATCGCACCGGTGGCGAGCATACTCCATGCAAATATGAAGTAACGCGCGGGCTTAAACTTATTGAAAAATGCTTCGAACCCGGCGTAGATATAACTCAATATCGCCACAAGACCCACGCCGTATACTAGGTTGTTCTTCCAAATAGAAGGAAGCAGATCGACGAAGCACACCAGCCCTGTTAACGCTTGGCAAACCAACAATAAGTTAATGACAGGATGTGCCGTGGGAGAGTGCTTTTCCGTTTCCAAAAACGTCTTGGTAAAAAAGCCTGAGCTTATACCAATAATTACGAATATCAGCTCGGAATGCCCAACCAGCCAAGAGGGGATCCCCTGACTAAACAGCAAGTGCGTATGGCCGCCCCACACAAACTGCCACAAAATAACCGCAGCGATATAGCCAACATAGGCAATCAGACTTTTTTCCCGCACGCCAAAAAATAGAGCAAGGTTATAAATAGCGAGAATAAGCAATCCGCCGTAGAAAAAGCCCCAGAGCAAGCTGTCCATTTGGAAGTAGCTGCTATGTAGCGGTTCGGCTTGAATTCGAAGTGGTGCAATTAGGCTAGATGAGCGACTTTCAATGCGTATGTAAAGGTCGACAGGATCGCTATCAGGCAGCTCAACACGAAAGGTTGGAACACGAAAACGCTGTTCTTTTTGAGCTTTCCCCTGATGGCTTTGCTTTATTACCTTGCCGTTTTGCACCAAATAAAAATCAACACTGTCGAGTTGGCTGAAATTTATTGAGAACACCCAGTGTTTATCGTTTGAAACATTGGCAACAGAAGTGAGTAGCCACATGCCATTATTACGAAACCCAAAGTTAGGGTTGTCATGGGGATGCATAAGGAAGTCATTGCGCCTTCGTGATACATCGCTGATAGTAAGCTGATAATCGGTTTCAAATAAAAAATACAGAGAGTCTGATAAATCTAGCGTACTTTCTTCATCGAAGAGCTGCTCGATATGCTGCGCGCTGGCATTCGAAGGCAGGTAACTGCCTACAACAAGAAATAAAAAAAAGAATACGCGAAAGATAGCCATGATTATCTGTACTTACGTTACCGTTTGATTAGGGGCTTTATTATTTTTTAGTTTTACTCGTAAGAGTGAAAATTGAACGGCAAATTTCACCCAATGCTATTTAACCACTCTCTTTGAAGAATAACAAAACAAACCCTCACCCCATACAATGAGTAAGACCCAAAAGTCGCGACAATTGGTTTCAAGGATTGCACACAAATGCGGTTTACCCCACAATAGCCTTTAACGTTCGCGAGCTTTCACTAAGTGGTGCGCTAAATTGACCACAATAGACAGCCTAACTAGCACGAGCGCATTGGTATTAATAACAAAACGAAAAAACTATCATGAGTGACGAGATCATCATTAATCGCGATGGGGTAGAGCAACTTCCTCTTCGACGTTTCACCGAAGACGCTTATCTAAACTATTCCATGTACGTCATCATGGACCGTGCACTTCCACATATTTCGGATGGCTTAAAGCCTGTTCAGCGACGCATCATTTATGCGATGTCAGACCTAGGGTTAAATGCAAACGCCAAATATAAAAAATCGGCGAGAACCGTAGGTGATGTGCTGGGTAAGTTTCACCCTCACGGCGATTCTGCCTGTTATGAGGCGATGGTGCTCATGGCTCAGCCTTTCTCTTATCGCTACCCTTTAGTAGATGGTCAAGGTAACTGGGGGGCGCCGGATGATCCGAAATCGTTTGCTGCCATGCGTTATACGGAAGCTAAGCTCTCGCGCTTCTCTGAGGTGCTGCTGAATGAACTTGGACAAGGTACGGTAGATTGGGTACCTAATTTTGACGGTACGCTAAACGAGCCTAGCGTGCTTCCAGCTCGCTTGCCACATATCCTATTAAATGGCGTGACAGGGATTGCCGTTGGCATGGCGACGGATATTCCTCCTCACAACGTGAGAGAGTTGGCCAACGCGTGTGCCATGTTGTTAGACAACAGCAAAGCCGAGCTTAGCGATGTGCTAGAACACGTTAATGGACCTGACTATCCTACCGAAGCTGAAATTATTACGCCAAAGTCTGATATTCAAAAGCTGTACGAGACTGGGCGTGGTTCTATAAAAATGCGCGCGGTGTACATGGAAGAAAACGGTGATGTTGTTATTACCGCTCTACCTCACCAAGCGTCTGGTGCCAAGATACTAGAGCAAATTGCCGCGCAAATGCAGGCGAAAAAGTTACCGATGGTAAGCGATCTCCGAGACGAATCGGATCATGAAAATCCAACCCGTTTGGTGATTACGCCTCGCTCAAATCGCATTGATGTAACTCAGCTGATGCAGCATTTATTTGCAACTACCGACCTAGAGAAAAACTACCGTGTCAACTTGAACATGATTGGCCTAGACGGTCGCCCTCAGGTGAAAGACTTACGTACGATTTTGTCTGAATGGCTGCAGTACCGAAAAGATACCGTGACGCGCCGCTTGCAATACCGTTTAGATAAAGTGTTAGCGCGTTTGCATATTTTAGAAGGTTTATTAATTGCGTTTTTGAATATCGATGAAGTTATCGAAATTATTCGCACGTACGACAAACCAAAACCAGAATTAATGGCGCGATTCGGTTTAAGTGACACACAAGCGGAAGCAATTCTGGAATTGAAGCTTCGTCACTTAGCCAAGTTAGAAGAAATGAAGATTAAAGGCGAGCAAGATGAACTTGCAGAAGAGCGCGACAAGCTCCAGCAGCTTCTAGGCTCAGATCGCCGCCTTAAAACCCTAATTAAGAAAGAAATCCTTGCAGACGCTGAAAAGTACGGTGACGACAGACGTTCACCTATTGTTGAGCGTGGTGAAGCTAAAGCGCTGTCTGAAAAAGAGCTGGTACCTGCTGAGTCTGTAACTGTTGTGCTGTCAGAAAAGGGCTGGGCACGCTGTGCGAAAGGTCACGATATCGATGCGGAAGGTTTAAGCTACAAAGCTGGTGATGCCTATTTATCCAGCGCCGAAGGCAAGAGCAATCAGCCTGCCGTGTTTATGGACAGTTCAGGTCGTACTTTCTCTTGTGACGCTCACGGGTTGCCGTCTGCACGAAGTCAGGGGGAACCGCTAACCGGGCGCTTCAGCATAGTGGGTGGCGAGTCATTCCAACACGTCATTATGGCGCAAGACGAAAGCAAATTCTTAGTAGGTTCTGATGCAGGCTACGGCTTTGTCGGCACATTTAAAGATATGGTGAGTAAGAACAAGGCAGGTAAAGCCTACTTATCATTGCCTACTGCGGCGAAAGTGATGAAACCAACACCGGTTACAAATCCAGACTCCGATTGGTGCCTAAGTATTTCTAATGAAGGTCGCATGCTCATGTTCCCACTACGCGACTTACCAAGTTTAGGTAAAGGGAAGGGGAACAAGCTTATCAATATTCCTTCTGCAAAATCGCAATCTCGAGAAGAGTACGTGAAGGTGCTTGCTGTTGTACCTGATGGTGCCGCAATTAAAGTGGGAGCCGGTAAGCGCAACATGACACTGACGGCTGACGACCTTACCCACTATCAGGGAGAAAGAGGCCGAAGAGGGAATAAATTACCGCGAGGACTACAGCGGGTTGATACGGTTGAAGTTGTCTTACCCAGCAAGGACGAAACATCTGAAGATTTGTCATAAAGTTTAAGTTGTTCTTATGCTTAGGTGAACTACACTCAAAAAGGGATTAGATGAGGAATTTACATGCTAGGCATAGTTTTTACATCGTTAATCGATATGCTCGAGGAGAAAGTTTCTCCTGAGTTTGCTGACGATGTCATCATGGAAGCTGGGTTAGAAAACGACGGCGCTTATACCGCAGTGGGCTATTACCCGTTTGAACAAATGCAACGCCTGTTAGGTGTGCTGGTGGAGAAAACGGGTAAGTCAGCTAACGAGCTACTCTACGATTTCGGCTATTACTTATTTGGTAAGTTAGGTGCAGTGCATGGCGACGTGCTGGCCAATACAGAAGGCATGTTGGATATGCTGGAGCACTTGGACGGCGACATTCATGTTCAGGTTAAGAAGCTCTACCCAGACGCCGACCTACCCCGATTTACGGTGATATCCAGAACCGATAATACCATGCGCTTACAGTATTATTCTGAAAGAGAATTATATCCTTTAGCAGAAGGCTTGATGGACGCAGCCGCAGCTCACTACAACTGCACCCTGGAAAGGGAAACCCATCAACTAGATACGCCTCATACCTACGAATTTAGTATATCTCTCGTTTAACGGAGGCATGTTATGTCAGATGGAACAACGCATAGCACGCCTTCTGGTAGCGACCGCGCTGCGTTACTTGAAAGGCGTTTAAAGCGAGAGCGAAATGCGAGAGAGCAAGCCGAAGCTTTGCTGAGAGAAAAGACACAAAGTTTGTATGCTACGCTTCAAAAAAGCCAAAGTGCACAGAAAGATTTGGAACTTGCACTATGGGCGTCGCAGGAGTCTTTTTGGAATTGGGAGGCAGAGAATGACATTATGGAATTTCGCTCATTCTCACTACATTCTGAAAGTGTATCTACCTGGTCAGGCACCTTAATTGAGCTTCTAGAGCGGGTACATGAGGACGATTTAGACGGTCTGCAGTTTCACTGGAGCATGGCGCTACACGGCAATCGTGACCGTATAGAGTTTTCTTTTCGCTTAAAGCTCGACAGCGATTTTCAGTGGGTAAGGCTGCGCGGGCGCGTGCTAAAGCGTGGAAAAGCGGGTGAAGCGCTTCAAATTGTTGGTACTACAAAAGACATTACTCAACAGCGAAAAGCTGAACAATCGTTTCACTTAATGGCCTCTGCTTTTGCGAGCTCACGTGAGCCCATGTTAGTGCTCTCACCTGATCTTGTTATCACAGAATGTAACGATGCATATATTCAGCTGATTGCTGCGCCTTTCAAAGAGCAATGCATTGGTTTGGATTTCAACCAAATATTCATTGCTGAGAAAGTCGATAAAGTGCAGTTGGCGCTTGATAAACAAATTCGCTTCGAGTCAAAAGTGAAGACGCAAAACGGTGAAATTAAGGTTGTCGATATCTCGGTGGCTTTGTTTGAGACCTACCAGCAAACGTCATCTTATTTGATTGCCACAATGCGCGACATCAGCGATAGAAAACGCAACGAAGCCAAACTACGTCAACTGGCATTGCACGATGAGTTAACCGGCCTTTCCAATCGCAATTCGCTGCGTGAGTCCATCTCCGGGTTAGTACAAAAAGAACAGCACTTTATTTTGGTCTTTATTGATCTGGACGGGTTCAAAGCAATTAACGATAACGCAGGGCATGAAAGAGGGGATATTGAGCTTCAGCGCGTAGGAGCGCTCCTTACTGCCATATTCGGCCCGATAGGGGAAGTCGGCAGGTGGGGTGGTGATGAGTTTATTGCCGTATTGCCTAATCAGAATGTTGAGGAAATTGCTGAACGCTCTGAGCGGCTTATCAGCCAGATAGAAGAAGACGCCATAACCGTAAAAACGTCGGAGCTTAGGCTGTCTGCCAGTATTGGTATTGCTGAATTTCCAGAACATAGTGATAACCTAGAAAGCTTGGTGCAGTGTGCCGACGCCGCAATGTACCGTGCGAAAGAGCTGGGTAAAGGGCAGGCGTTTATTTACGAGTCAGGTCTCTATGAGAGCATGACCCAGCAGGTCAGTATGGTGAATGACTTGCGCAGAACGGTAGAGAACCACCTTCTCGATTTCTATATTCAGGGTAAATACGATCTAAACGGCGAGTTAAAGGGCGGTGAAGTACTGTGTCGCTGGATTTCAGGCTTGCACGGTGTTGTATCGCCAGCAGTGTTTATTCCCATAGCAGAAGAGCACAAGCTGGACAGCGCTATTGGTCTTCAAGCGCTGGAAGCGGCATGTGATTACATTTCAATAATGGAATCGCAGCAGGGTGACGCCATTCCTTTGTCTGTGAATATCAGTGCTAACCAGATGCTTGACCCAGAATTTCCAAATCAGGCAATGTCTATCTGTATGGATAATGATGTGTCTCCCGAATTTATTGAACTAGAGCTCACTGAGTCGGTCTTTATTCGCGATGAAAAATCAGCACTTAGAGCATTAAACACGTTGAGAGAGCATGGGTTTAGACTGTCTCTGGATGATTTTGGCAGTGGCTTTTCATCTCTTAGCTACTTGCGAAGTTTCCAGTTTGAAGTGGTTAAGGTGGATAAAAGCTTAATTCAGGGTATTCACCAAGATAGCAAAGCCAATGCGCTATTTAATGGTTTGATAGCCATGTTAAAGAGTTTGCAAATAGATGTGGTGGCTGAAGGCGTAGAGTTGGAGTCTTATTTGCCTTTCATGGAGCAGGCCGACATTCAGCTAATGCAGGGGTTTTACTTTGATAAACCAATGCCTTACGATCAGTTCTTGGCAAGGCATACTACAGAGCCTAATCGGTAATGTCTTCAGCTAAGCATAAACAAAAAAAGCCCTATCGGGCTTTTTTTAATGACTAAGCAAGCTCGTTACTTAGCATTGGTGCTTTCAAAGATTTTATCTGCCGATGCGGCAACAAAGCCTTTGTAAAGCTTACCATCAGGCATTTCATAGCGTTGTGCAAACTCGTAGAAGCAGCTTGGAATTGCCACAGTTTCGTCGCTAAACGCTACGTCAGCACGGTCAGCCATCGTTGATGATTGCGCTAAAAATACGTCTGGACCACCTTTAATTTCGCCGCCAGAGGTGTTTAGCACAAAGCCTGCTTCTTTAAGCAATGTGTTTACGTCGGTAAGCTCGTCAGTACGGGTTAAGTGATTAACACTTACCGTAAAGTGGTTAGCACGGAAGCCCCATGCTGCCATCCACGCCGCGTATTCTGATTCGTTAAGCAGTGTGTCGTATTCTGCTTTAGTAACGTCCCAATGTTTACCCGAGTACAAGAAGTTATCTGCATCCACTACAGACTCAGGCATTTGATCAACCATCTTCTTGATAATTGCTTGAGCAGTTTCAGAAAGCTCATTTACACGAAGCTCACTAATAAATACTTTTGGTTTAGTATCGTCAGGGTGCTCGAAATGCTTTGCAGTAAGCTTTTTCGCTTCAAAGTCATAGTCGCCTTTAGCTTCATAACCCAATGCTAAGAAGTGCGCAGCAAGCTTGTCTAAGCGGGTTTTATCAAGAGCAAAAGTTCGAAAAGCTACATGGTCGTTAACGATGTCGTTCGTGTTTTCTTCACCCGCTAAAAGTGCATGAATTTTGTGCGCTGAGGGAGTGATGGTAACGTAATCGTCCCACATGTTGCTAAACAACGTATCGATGTTGCTATGCATGGTGGTAGGGTCCTTTCTGTCGTTGACTATTTTTAAACGAATAGTTCGTATAGGGTTGGTACTAAACTGGCCGACACAAAAATCATGTCGGCCTTTTTATAACGTGAAAAGCTTGGGTTACATCGACAAGCCTGGGCTTAATTTGCCCGGCATAGTAACTTTATCAAGCTCAACTGAAGCAACTGGGTACGCACAGTAGTCGGCTGCATAAAACGCACTTGCTCTGTGGTTACCGCTGTCGCCCACGCCACCAAATGGCGCTGCGCTGCTTGCACCTGTAATAGGTCTATTCCAGTTTACGATGCCCGCGCGAATGCGTGCGAAGAAGTAGCGATAATCTTCTTCGTTGTCGCCTAGAAGACCTGCTGATAAGCCAAAGCTGGTGTTATTCGCTTCTGCGATAGCTGCGTCAAAATCGCTGTAACGAATCACTTTAAGTAGTGGACCAAAGTGTTCTTCGTCAGGCAGTGAAGCAAGCATGTCAGTCACATCAATGATGCCAGGAGTAGCAAAACCTTTGTTCTCGTCTTTTTGTTCAAGGCGAACCAGTACTTTACCACCAAGGTTTTCAAGCTCTTGCTGTGCTTTTACCATCAGTGCAGCGGCATTACTTGAGATCATTGCGCCCATAAATGGTTGATCTTCAGCGTCATAATCACCCACCTTAATATTCTTGGTCACTTCGATTAAGCGAGCAAGGATTGCATCACCCTGTGCATCGGCTGGTAAGAATAGGCGACGTGCACACGTACAGCGTTGACCTGATGTAATGAAAGCAGATTGAACGATGTCATGTACGGCAGCATCAACATCAGCCACATCTTTGACAATGAGTGGGTTGTTACCACCCATTTCAAGAGCCAAAATTTTACCTGGGTGACCTGCGAACTGCTCGTGCAAGATTTTTCCTGTGCGTGAGCTACCCGTAAAGAAAAGACCATCGATATCGTTATGCGACGCCAAAGCCTTACCTGTTTCAACTTCACCTTGTACTAGGTTGAGTACACCCGCTGGCAGGCCAGCAGCATCCCATAGCTTCACCATTTCTTGTGCAACCATAGGCGTCAAATCGCTTGGTTTAAACACAACTGTGTTACCTGCAATAAGGGCTGGAACAATGTGTCCGTTTGGCAGGTGGCCAGGGAAGTTGTATGGGCCAAATACAGCAACAACGCCGTGAGGCTTGTGTCGAATGAAGGCTTTACCTACAGGCATTGGGTTTTCAACGTTACCCGTGCGTTCAAAATAGGCTTTTTCAGAAATACCAATTTTGCCCATCATGGCGCCAACTTCAGTGGCAGTTTCCCACTCTGGCTTACCCGTTTCTTTAGCCATAGCTTTGGCAAGGTGCGCTTTAGCTTCTTCTAGCTTAGTGCCATAAACCTTAATAATCTCAAGACGCTCTTCAACGGTTTTCATGCTCCATACTGGAAGTACAGCACGAGCAGCGTTAATTGCGTCATCAATTTGAGAGGCTGTCGCAGACTTACCTTCCCAAATCACTTCGTTTTTTGCAGGGTCAATTGACGCTAAGTCATGACCTTGTCCGGCAACCCATTCACCGTTGATAAAATGTGTATGTAGCATAGTGGGTGTCCTTTTAATCTCTGAATGTAACGGGGGCGAAGCGTACGTGCTCTCCCTCTTTGACATTCAATGCAGCAGCGGCTTGGCGAGATAGCACGGCAACTTGCTTTTCTTCGCTTACCGTCATCTCGGTGGCAACTGCACGAAAATCAGATACTGATGTATTAATGATGTAGTGCGTTTGCCCTTGGGCAGCAGCGCTATCGTCAATCACTACAGGCAGTTTTAAACTCGACTGAGCCGTGCGGATGTGGCTTAAGTTTGCTTCTACCGTCGGGCCTGCGTCGAAAATGTCTACGTAGCCGCGGCAAGAAAAGCCTTCTTCTTCAAGAAGCTGAAGAGCAGGGCGTGTTTTGTCATGGACTTCGCCAATGACTTCTTGCGCTTCTTTGCTAAGCAGATTTACGTATATCGGGTACTTCGGCATAAGTTCAGCAATAAACACTTTATTACCAATGCCTGTTAAGTAGTCAGCAGTAGGAAAATCCATTGAGAAGAAATGGGTTTCCAACCACTCCCAAAATGGTGAGCGTCCTTCTTCGTCACTCACACCGCGCATTTCAGCAATAACTGTCTCTGAGAAGCGTTCACGGTGCTCCATCATGAACAAGAATCGAACCTTTGAAAGGAAGCGGCCGTTTATGCCGCCGCGGGCTTGTTCGCGAAGAAACAGCGTACATATTTCAGTAACACCGGTGTAGTCATTACAAAACGTTAGAATGTCTACCGTGTTGTGAATGTTAAGCTCGCGCGAGGCGTGCACTACTTTGCTTAGGTGGTAATGATAGAACGCATCGTCTATACCAACAGCCGCTTCAATACCTGTTGTTCCTACTACCTGTCCGGTAGTGGTATCTTCCATTACAAACAAGTATGACTCATCGCCAGGTTCGGTTACGTTTGGTTTGTTAAACGCAGTTTCTGCACGATCAATTTTACGCTGCAGCAACTCGTCGTTGACAGGTAAAGACGTAAAGCCAATACCTGATTCAACGGCGATTTCTTTAAGCGCGTTATAGTCGGCCTTCGTGATAGGGCGAATGATATTCATGTTCGCTACTCGTGTTGTAATTATTCGGCGTTTACAACGGCAGCAACGGCGCGTTCAAAACGTGCAAGACCTTCTTTGATGTCTTCATCAGGAATAACCAGGGAAGGTGCAAAACGAATAACGTTCATGCCAGCAACAAGACACATAAGGTTCTCTTTCGTTGCAGCCATCATGAAGTCACGTGCACGGCCTTGGTATTTCTCATTTAACGCACAACCTAACAGCATGCCTTGACCACGTACTTCTTCAAATACGTTGTACTTTTCATTGATAGCACCTAGTAGTTCACGGAATAGGGCTTCTTTCTTAAGCACACCTTCAAGCACTTCTGGCTGGTTCACGATATCTAACGCTTTTTCCGCAACAGCACAGGCTAGTGGGTTACCACCGTAAGTACTACCGTGGGTACCTGGCTTAAGGTGTGCAGCGATGTCTGCTGTGGTAAGCATGGCACCAATTGGAAAGCCGCCACCAAGAGATTTTGCGGTTGTTAGGATATCAGGTGTTACGCCAAGACCCATATAGGCATAAAGGTGACCAGTACGACCAACACCCGACTGAACTTCGTCAAAAATAAGTAATGCGTTGTGCTTGTCACAAAGTTCGCGAACGCCTTTTACGAAATCTACATCAGGTGGAATAATACCGCCTTCACCCTGAAGCGGTTCCATCATTACCGCGCAGGTTTTGTCAGAAATTAGCGCTTCAAAGGCAGCTAAATCGTTGTAGTCACAGTGGTCAACAGCGCCTGGCTTAGGACCAAAACCGTCAGAGTAAGCAGCTTGACCACCTACTGTTACGGTAAAGAAGGTACGGCCGTGGAAACCTTTGTTGAAAGCGATGATTTGGTTTTTGTCTTCACCGTGCTTGTCCAGCGCCCAGCGACGAGCTAGCTTCAATGCTGCTTCGTTCGCTTCTGCGCCTGAGTTTGCGAAGTAAACTCTATCTGAAAACGTTGCGTCATTTAGCTTTTTAGCTAAACGAAGGGCTGGCTCGTTAGTGAAAACGTTGCTTAAGTGCCAAAGCTTGCTGCCTTGTTCATTAAGAGCTTTCACAAGCTCTGGGTGACAGTGACCTAAAACGTTAACTGCAATACCGCCTGCAAAGTCGATGTACTCAGCTCCATCTTGATCCCATACGCGTGAACCTTCACCTCGAACAGGTACCATACCTGCTGGGTTATAGTTAGGAACCATTACATCATCAAATGTAGCGCGAGTTACGTTCATCTTTGTTACCTCTGCGTTGGGCGCCAATCACACTGTGTGATTTGGCCTATCGAATCTATGAGCACATTTTAGTACTACTTTGGTCGATAAGCGTTAATTGGGCGCGTAAAAACTAATCGGATTTGTTCAACAGTATGCCATTTTTTTTAACATTTGTCTTCTATGCAAAAGGCTGCAGCCCTTTATTTATAAGGACTGTGGCTTAATTTGCAGGAAAAGTGAATAACTATTAACTACTGGGCTATATCAATAAGTAATAATCAATTTTTGCGCTGAGAAAAGGGCTACATACGGGTTTTACTGCACTGTGAGGCAATAAGAAAGGGGGGATAGGACCGGAAGCCTTACCTGTTTAATGTCGCTAAAAACGGGCAAGGCATTGAGCAAGCGTCAATAATTTGGGGCATCATGCACATGAAATGAAAAAGGTGCATAACGAGTGCATGAATATCCACTAAAAAATTAATGATTCTCTTCGTTTTTCACCAAAGGAAGGGTGAAAATATCAATGGTTTTGAGTTTTTCGAGTGCACCTGCAGGGTAGCGTTGCTCCATGAAAAGCGGCTTTACTTCTTTCATTTCAACAAGCTTTAACTGATGTAACATCCGAATTTGTGTGTAGGTTCGGGCTTGATGAAGTACCTTACTGAGTGTTTTAGGCTGTGCGGGTACTTTATCGGCACACGCTCGCATAGGTTCTGCAATAGGCAAGCGCATTAAATGCATCCACTCCAGAATATCCGCGCTGATTGCATCTGCGAATTCTTGCTGTAGTGCAATAAGGTGGTTGGCTGAAGGAGCCACTTTGAGTAGCGCTTCATGTCGCTTTTGCTCTTTGTCTTTCTGGCATTCTTGCAACAGATGTAGCTGAATTTTATCGAACAGTTTGAAGTAAAGTCTTGTTACGACACAACGCCCCAAATTACTAAGCATCGCAAGGGTATAAGCCTGGTTTTTGTTTAGATCCGTAAGCGCTGCAAGGCGTTTCGCCGTTATGGCAACGCCAGTCGTATAAGGCGTAAGCTTTTGTTTAATTAGCGGGTAAGGGTCGGTAATCTGAGGCATAGCACGCTTTAAGATGAGCGACGGTATCAATGTGCGTAGGTTTTCAATACCCAAAAAGCTCAATGCTGTGCGCAGTGTCTCTACCACAATGATACGCCCACGGGAGTCTTTGCGTCTAAATTGTGGAGTATTCACCACAACGATCAGTTCATCATAAAGCCAAGGCATGGTTGCGGCAATTGGCTCTAGTTTCGAAACCGAGCATGCTTTCACGGAAAGTGCATCAAGAAGCTCGCCGATATTTTCGGGCAAGTTAAGTACGTTTTGAACGAGCTCGTCGGTATAGCTTAGCTGCTCTGTTAATTCACCTAGAAGGATCTCGTGAAGATGGTGACTCACTGATTCAAGGTATGACGCTTCGGTTTTCTCTTGAAGGCGCTTGTTTTCAATCGCCACTTTTTCAACGTGCAATAGCAGCCTGCGCGCATCACCTTGCTCCGATTGCTCGAAGCTTACTTCTCCCACCTTGCGCCTTCCTAGCATTTCCAGCACTCGCTCTGGCGATATGATCATATTTTCAAAACGATCATCTATCGTGGGCGGTGTGGTTGCCCCCATTGTCATATTAAAAGCACTCCTGCTCATAACTTTTTGGTGAACGGCAATATTATCGTACATCAGGGGCCTTTATTACTTTCGCTACGGTAATGATAAAAATGGTAGCTACTGCTTGAAAGCAAGCCTTATTTACCCTGCAACTGTTGATATTGCGTGTGCGATGCTTCGTATAATCTTTATTCAGCGCATTGGCTAAAACGAATTATGAAAAGTTAAACGAAAAATCAGTGAATTGCGAGTAATTCTGGCCTTCAAGCGTAACCTTTTACGCTATAAAAGCGTATCGGCATCAAACTCGTATACTTAAATTGATTTAAACTGAAGAAATGCATCCAGTACGCTATGACCGTGTTCGGTAAGCAGTGACTCGGGGTGGTACTGCACGCCCCAAATAGGATGATGGTTATGGGAAATTGCCATGATTTCCTTTGTGCCCTTTGCGGTTTCACACCATGCATCAACACTCAGTGAGGCAGGTAGCGATGCGGGATCTAAAACCAATGAGTGGTAGCGCGTCACGTTAAACGGGTTAGGTAAGCCTTTGAACAGGCCACTGTTGCGGTGTGTTAGGGGGGAAACTTTTCCATGCTTAATCTCTTGTGCACCTACTACCTTGGCACCAAACACTTGACCTATAGCTTGATGACCCAGGCATACACCTAAAATAGGAATCTTGCCTGCAAAATGTTCAATCGCAGATAAGCTGATGCCTGCTTCGTTTGGCGTGCATGGTCCCGGTGAAATAACTAACTGTGAAGGCGCTAAGCGAGATATGTCGTCTAAGGTCAGTGCGTTATTTCGCACCACTTCAACGTCGATGCTGAGCTCAGTGAAATACCGAGCGAGGTTATGAGTGAACGAATCGAAGTTATCAATTAACAGCAACACAGCAGTGCTAGTCCTTGGTATTTCTAAGTTGCGAAGGTTTTAGCCATGAAGGATTAAATGAACCCTTCATGGCGTGTAGCAAGATGTTGGAATTCGGCTGTTATGGCTTTGGAATAAAGCCGACCGCTTTGTATACTTTAGCCAAAGTTTCAGCCGCTCGCGCTGACGCTTTCTCAGCACCCTGACGCATTACGTCGTCAAGATATGCTCTGTCTGCGCGAATTTCAGCATAGCGGGCCTGAATTGGTTCAAGTAGAGCAACCACAGCGTCTGCAACATCACCTTTAAGGTGGCCATACATTTTGTCGGTATATTCAGGCTCAAGCTCTTTAATTGATTTACCCGTCGCAAGCGAAAGTAGAGTCAGTAAGTTAGACACGCCTGGCTTTTCAGTTGGGTTAAAGTAGATATTAGCTTGCTCGTCAGAGTCGGTCACGGCACGTTTGATTTTCTTGGCCAACTTCTTAGGATCTTCTAATAAGCCGATGAAGTTATTCGGGTTGTTGTCAGACTTAGACATCTTCTTTTCAGGCTCTTGAAGGCTCATGATGCGCGCGCCAAAGTCTGGGATATACGGGTCAGGTAGACGAAATACATCGCCGTATAGATTGTTAACACGTGTAGCAATGTCACGAGTTAATTCAAGGTGCTGCTTCTGATCTTCACCTACCGGTACTTTATCTGCTTGGTATAGCAAAATATCTGCTGCTTGGAGGACAGGGTAGCTGTATAAGCCTACATTAATGTTATTTTCGTTCTTCGCAGACTTATCTTTGAATTGAGTCATGCGATTAAGCTCACCCATTTGGGCGTAACAATTCAATACCCAAGATAGCTGTGCATGTTCAGGCACATGGGATTGCAAAAACAGAGTACTTTTTTGTGGATCAATACCGCAAGCAAGGTAAAGAGAAAGGCCGTCTAGACAAGCTTCAGCAAGCTGCTTAGGGTCTTGTCGTACAGTAATAGCATGCAAATCCACTATCATATATAAGCAGTCGTGGTCGTCTTGCATGGAAACCCACTGTTTAAGTGCACCCATGTAATTGCCAAGGGTAAGTTGTCCTGAAGGCTGACAGCCACTTAATACAACGGGTTTATTACTCATTTCTTTTTACCTGTAATACGTTAAATACTGTGAAAATAAAGCTTGGGAAAATAAAGCTTCAAAAATTATGCTTTAGACAGTGACGCTAGTTCATTGCGCATTTGCTCAATGACATCGCTGTAGTCGGGTTGAGAAAAAATAGCCGAACCAGCCACAAACATATCCGCGCCCGCTTCCGCTATTTCGCGAATGTTATCGACTTTTACGCCACCGTCAATTTCAATTCGAATATCGTAGCCGCTTTCTAATACACGCTGTTTCACCGCGCGTACTTTATCTAAGGTGCTAGGAATAAACTTTTGACCACCAAACCCTGGGTTAACCGACATAATAAGAATGTGGTGCAGTTTGTCCATGACGTGGTCAAGGTAATGTAGTGGCGTTGCTGGGTTAAATACGAGCCCCGGCTTGCAACCTGCATCGATAATAAGCTGTAGAGAGCGGTCTATGTGCTCAGACGCTTCTGGGTGAAAGCTAATATAGCTGGCCCCTGCATTCGCGAATTTTTCAATTAAGTCATCGACGGGCTTCACCATTAAGTGCACATCAATGGGAGCGGTAATGCCGTAGTTTCTTAACGCCTCGCAAATCATTGGCCCAAACGTAAGATTGGGTACATAGTGGTTATCCATTACATCGAAATGCACCACATCAGCGCCAGCCTCTAATACCTTTTCTACGTCTTCGCCAAGTCGAGCGAAATCGGCCGATAGTATTGATGGAGCAATTAGGAATGGTTTCATTGCATGTCCTTTCATTCTAAAAACAACAAGGTGCGTTGCCACTTACGTTTCACCTTTGCGAAAGTTTACCCAAATCCGTGCTTCTTTACTATGCAAAGGGTTAATCAGCGTTAATTTCACGGAAATTTAAGATAAACGGACTTTGTCAGAACGTTGCCCAATTTTGGTGAGCGCGCGTTATGTTGGTGCATTTTTATGCAGCGTTTTTTTGTTTCGGTGACAGCGGATGAATTTTTAAAGTTAAATAATCTTCTAAATTTCAATTGGTTAATTTATTTTTTGCGAGTTTTTTTGATGAACCATAAATGGGCATCAACTTTGCGTTATCCAGTCCAAAAAAGAAAACACAGACAGAAAAAACGAATTACAACAAGTTTGAATTTGACTGGAGAACACACATGAAAACATCTACAAAAAGAACAATACTTGCCGCTGCTATTTCTTCAGCGTGTCTGTTAACAGCCATGCCTAGCTATGCAGAAGGTTCATTCACTGCTAACGCTAGTGCAACCAGTAACTACATCTGGCGTGGTCTAACACAAACAACTAACGAAGCTGCAGTACAGGGTGGTATCGATTACGCGCATGAAAGTGGTTTTTATGCGGGTACGTGGGCATCAAATGTCAGCTATGAATCAGACGACATTTACTCTTATGAGCACGACATGTACTTTGGTTTTTCTGGCGAGTCTGAGGGTATTGCGTACGACTTTGGTTACCTTTATTACAACTACGATGATGAAGCAAACTTTGATTTTGCTGAAGTTTACGGCACCGTAGGTATGGGTGGGTTGAGCCTTACTGTATACCTTTTAGCGCACACTGAAGCTGACGAAGGCGAAAATCAAGACTTCGGTTTTGCACAAGCATCGTATACCTCGCTTGATTACAGCATGGAGATCTTAAACGGTACGGAACTTGGTTTCCACGTTGGCTATCACGAAGGCGATTTCGCTGAAGCATTTAACGGCGTAGAGGGTTATGCGGACTACGGTGTTTCGATCGCTAAAGATGGTTTTAGCTTCGCTGTAACTGGCACTAACTTAGATGACGACGGTGCCGATGCATTGGATAACGACGCAGTGAAATTTACTGTAGCATACTCTATGGACTTCGAACTGTAATGACCTTGTAGAGGCCATTGGATGGCCTTTATCAAAACGTTGAGTACTAAAAGCCTAATGTGTTTTCGTTAGGCCTTTCATTTTTCAAAAAGCAACGCATTTTTAACTTGTTCGTAACCTGCTTTTGATTATAATGAGATTAATTTTTAAACGAGTGTAAGGAGTATTCAGGATGAAGGTTCTTCCATTTTTTGCGATTTGTGGAGCGGTAGCGCTTGTTAGCGTTGCGGTTACAAGTACGCCAAATTCACACTCGTCAGTATGCGAATTCCAACCCGTTACGGAGTTCAACCCCAAGTTGCCCGCAAGCCATATTCAAAACCAATGTGCCCGTCATCAAGAGGGTGTTGAGGAAGTCAGTTGGCTGTCATGGATAGCGGGGAAATCATCCTCTTTCCAATTCCACTTTTTAGACCTACTTGAGTTGATGCACAGCGACGAAGGTAATCGAGATTTCACCTCACCTGCTAACGACACTTAGGGGAAAATTATGCAGTCTGGTACTGGTTTTTGGTCAGTTCTAGGTAGTGTAGTTGCTAGTCTATTTGGTGTTCAGAGCCATAAAAACTACGAACGTGACTTTACTAAAGGCACCTTTATCAGCTTCGCCGTCATTGGCGTAATCTTGGTTGTGCTGTTTGTTGTTACGCTTTTTATGTTCGTTAAATGGTATACGGGCTATAGCGCATAGCAATTGCGTGAATACACATTAAAATCGTATGCGGGTAAGGCGGTCGATGCGCTACCTATAAGACGTTTTTTAGGCACCACACACTAAACTGAAGGGCGGTGAAACGTCTTCTTTTTTCGAGTGTTTCGCTTTGGTGCGACGTTAGCTGGAGGGAAATAAGCCAAAATTTCATCCACAGGCTGTCGCTTTGCACCGTTTTGACTTATCGAACGCTTAACTGACAGCATACTGAAATCTGCCCCGTGATAAAGCGACCGAGTTAGCGGTAAATCGTGATTTGAGATGAGGACGGGTATGCCTCGCTTTTTTGACGCGCGGGTGGCGAGCTCAGCCAGCTTCTCTTGAGATTCTTGTCCGAAGCTTCGCGCCGCATAGCTGGTAAACGCTGCAGTCTTGCTGATAGGAGCATACGGTGGGTCACAATAAATAACATTGCCACGCCTAGCTCTAGAAAAAACCTTTTCAAAAGGAAGACAAGTAAACGTCGCTTTTTGCGACTTTTCCGAAAACACAAACATCTCGTCTTCTGGAAAGTAAGGTTTTTTATAGCGGCCAAAAGGTACGTTAAAACGCCCTTGAAGGCTGTAACGACATAATCCGTTGTAACCGTGACGGTTCAAATACAAAAAGAGAATGGCGCGATAATATTCATCTTGTGTGGCGTTAAACTCTTCTCGTAAAGCGTAATACATTTTTTCTTCGTTGCGTTTTCCGTCGAAAAACGCGCGTGCATCGTTAATCAGTGCATCGGGCTGCGCTTTAAGGAAATTGTATAAGTTGATGAGATCAGGATTGATGTCATTAAGCAGGTAGCGTTTGTATTGCGTATTCAGAAATACAGATCCGGCACCAACAAACGGTTCAATGAGTTTATTGGCTTGCGGTAATCTGGCCTGAATATGCTCAACCAAGCTGTATTTGCCACCGGCCCATTTTAAAAAAGCCCGGTTTTTTTTCTGCATCATGCTTAAACGTTACTACCTAGACGGAATGAAGACGGTGGTTTTTCCGTGCGCCGCCGTTCCAAGGGAAAGGGTCGTCTTTATACTTTTATGCTGATCAGTATCAGATATCACCACACTAAAGGTAGATTGTAACTTTCATCAGTAAAACGGACAACCAACAAGTGTCGCAAGAACGGAATTTTGCTCATTTACTGGAAATATTATGGCCACACGGTTGTGAAATGACTTAATTTTGCGCTTTGCTCATCTCTAAGAGGATTTGGTTTCCTCGCTTTATAAAAGCATTTTGTTTACCTGGATATTCGGGTAAATTTGTTCGTGCTTGTTGCGCTTGAGATAACGACGTGTAGATTTGCTTGTTAACTACTACAAACCAGTCGCCACCATAGCGCGTCGTTTTATAAATTCGCGTTTGCTCAGTTAGATTGTTTTCTCGTAGGAACTCACTGAGAACAGACTCACTTTTCATCGCTAACAACTGTATAGCGTAGTCATTTTCCCCAATCCAGCCTTCTTGACTCGATTCACTGGCCACAGTGGTTGGCGTTACATTATCGTTGACGCCGTCCGAGTTTGATTTGGCACCTTGAGCAGATTGTCGATCACTTAGCGCACCACTGCTAACCACCTCTGAACCATTGGAATCAGTGGTATTACCTTCAATCGGGGCATTCTCAAACTGGTTATTGTCTGCCTGTTCTGAAGATGGCGTAACTTCAGGTAAGGATGAAACCGCATTTTCCCAATTGGTAATCAACGGACCGTTATCTGACGATTCATCAATTAACGAGCCACCAACGTCTGCACTATCATCATTGGGCGCGGAAACAAGCTCTACATTGCCTATTTGGTTGGTTGCTTGAGTTGCTGAGTTTGATGCTGTTGTTTCGCTTTCATCGGTTTCACCATTGCCTATAAGCTTGTTATAAGCAGAGCCGGGCTCAACCTGCGTTCTTTCAGGTTCTGGCGAAGGTTGACTAATAGGCGCAAAAATCGATGCTAATTTATCACCGTACTGCCAGTAAATAAGGCCAGAAAACGTAGCAAGGAACACGCATATAACAGCGATATAAAACCACTTAGACTTTAACGGGTTGATAAAAGTTTGCGTATTTTCACGCTGTCTATTTTCTAAATGAGCCTGAAAAGCCTCGCGACGTGAAGCAATCATTTTGTCTAGCTCTGACTCGAAGCTAGGCTGTTCGCTAATGACTGACTGGCTGCTAATTATTAGTGGGGTTTCTGTATTTTTTGCAGGAAGCCACTGCTTGGCGCGCTCAGCCCATTCGTTATTCGCGAACAAAAGCACATTTAAATGCTGTTTGTTACCAGCGAACCGACTTTGCAACACCAAGTCCCATAGTTCTTGCAGTAGTGCATCAGGAAGATTGTGGGCTTGGGTGATGGCTATAAGAATTGGACCTTCGTGACTATTTAGGTCGGAAAGTAGTTCGTTTAGAGGCCTAACGAAGCTACCCACCACTTGACCAAGAAGCTGCCGACAAAGTTGTCGACGGTAGTCAGAGGGCTCCATATTTTCTTGCGCAGTTAAATACGCAATCTCGGTATCATCGTGCTGCTGGAAGACAAAGGCTTCAAGGGTCTTTTGTTGTTGAGCAATAGACTCACCACTGACAAAAATCAGCTGAGAAGAGTAATTGACCAAATATTCCAAACGTTCATGCAGTTCACTTTGCATGGGAGTTTGCCCTTATTCACCGTTGCTTTAAAAACTGTCCTGCAACGCATTTCTTCATGATTCCAACTAACGTAGGGAAGTCAAGATAGACGCGTTGCCAGGTTGTCGCGAGGGCTAATGACTAAGAAAGGATGTCAGTAAGAATGGCGTCCGTGACGTCCTTGGTAACAACCGCTTTGCCTATGCCTTGAGGAAGTACAAATCGAATACTGCCAGCTTCCACTTTTTTATCGCGTTTCATATGCTTAACGTAGTCATTCTTTGTCATACTATTTGGACCTGCAACCGGTAAAGCAAATGCTTCAAATAGCGACGATACGCGTCGTGTTTCTGACGCTTCAAACCACGTTAATGCTTCAGCAGCTTTACAAGCAATTATAGTACCAGCGGCTACCGCTTCGCCATGCAGCCAGTTACCGTAGCCTTGCTCGGCTTCAATAGCGTGACCGAACGTGTGGCCTAAGTTAAGAATGGCGCGTAAACCACCTTCACGTTCATCTTTTGCTACCACGTCTGCTTTGATTTCGCAGCAGCGAGAAATAGCTTGGGTAAGAATTTCAGTATCAAGCGACGTAAGCGCATCTACATTACTTTCAAGCCATTCAAAAAACGGTGCGTCGTAAATGATACCGTATTTGATGACCTCTGCCATGCCAGCAGCAAACTCTCTCGCGGGTAATGTAGCGAGGGTATCAGTATCAATGGCCACATAGACCGGTTGGTAAAAAGCGCCAATCATGTTTTTGCCGAGAGGATGATTTACCGCGGTTTTTCCACCTACTGATGAGTCGACTTGAGAAAGCAAAGTCGTAGGAACTTGAATGAAGGGCACACCGCGTTGGTAAGTTGCCGCAACAAAGCCAGTAAGATCACCAATTACACCACCGCCAAGTGCGATAAGTGTTGTATCTCTTGCAGCGTTTAGCTCAAGAAGGCGTGTCATAACCACTTCGAATTGGGCAAGATTTTTGTGTTGCTCGCCGTCCGGCAAAATAATGGTTTCAACCTGAACATTACCACACGCCGCTTTAGCGGTTTCTAAATACAGTGGGGCAACAGTTTCGTTGGTAACAATGACGGCAAGTGGGCCTTTTATATAGGCACTAAAAAGGCCAGGTTGCGAAAGCAGCCCAGCCTCTATCTGTATAGGATAGCTACGTTCTCCAAGTTCCACAGTTAAGGTTGACATTGGCGTAGCACCTCCTATTACATATTTAATTTATAAACCAATTTTACTGATAATCTGATTCGCTACAGCACGCGCACTTTGGTCGTCTGTATCAACAATGTAATCAGCAACTTCTTCGTAAAGCGGGTTGCGCATTTCTGCAAGATCGCGAAGTACTTGTTCTGGATCTTCGTTTTGTAGCAAAGGACGACGTTTGTCACGTTGTGTACGGGCAACTTGCTTATCGATTGTCGTTTGTAGGTAAACAACGATGCCGCGGGCAGATAAACGATTACGCACAGCTTTAGTTACAATAGAACCGCCGCCAGTAGCAAGTACAATACCTTGCTTATCTGTCAAATCGTTAATGACGTTTTCTTCGCGTTTACGGAAACCGTCTTCGCCTTCAAGGTCGAAGATCCAGGCAATGTCTGCACCCGTGCGGCGCTCAATTTCCTGATCCGAATCAAAAAAGTCTAGGTGAAGTTCGTCTGCCAGATGTCTACCGATGGTACTTTTGCCAGCACCCATTGGGCCAACTAAAAAGATATTACGTTTTTCAGCCATATTTGCTTATATCACAACTTAATCATGTTAGGGGCAGTGCACTGTTGCCTTACCAGCCTACCCATTGACTCGTGCCTATTTAGTGTCCAATAAGCACCACTCCTTAAACCTCGCTTAAATTTCGAGGCGGGGATTATCTCAGTTTCATGCAAGGCGTTGCAAGTTTTGTTACTAACAAATAGCGTATACCTGTAAATTTAGTTACAAAAAAAGGCTGAAAACCAAAAAAGCGCACAAAAATGCGCTTTTTTGAAGGCTAAAAATGAGGATTATGGTCTTTCAGTGACTATCTTGGGTGTCACAAAGATAAGTAGTTCTCGTTTTTGCTGAAGTTGTGACGAGTTTCTGAAAAGGGCACCAACGACAGGCAAATCACCAAACAAAGGCACTTTCGACACGCCATCAGAACTGGTTTGTTGGAATATGCCACCTAATACGATGGTTTCGCCGTTTTCTACCAATACCTGCGTTTTAATTTCTTGGGTATCGATGGCTACGGCCTCACCAGTAGACGTAGAAACGGTTTCGCCACGGGTATCTTGCGTAACAACTAAATCCAAAATAATGCGATTATCAGGCGTAATATGTGGCGTAACTTTCAGTGACAAAACGGCTTTTTTGAACTCTACTGAAGTCGCACCGCTAGACGTTGCTTGTACGTAAGGTATTTCCGTACCTTGTTCAATGTAAGCTTCATGCTGGTTAGCAACCGTAATACGAGGACTCGCAATAATTTCGCCTTTGTTTTCAGATTCTAGTGCGGAAAGCTCAAGGTCTAATATGGTGCCATCAACCAAGCTCGCAATTTGAAAGCCAATGCTACCCGCGGCGCTGGTCACAGGCAGGTTCACATTAAGGCGATTATCAATGCTAGGCACTATGCCGCCGGCAATGGTGTCTGCGCCCTCAAGGCTTCCCGACACACCATTATCGTCTTGACGGTCGCTGAAACCCCAGCGAACGCCAAGCTGCTCGTCTACATCGTCAAGCACAGTAACCATACGGCTTTCAATCAGCACTTGCTTCACTGGAATATCTAACGCATTGATGGTTTTTCTTGCTTCATCAATAGAGGCTAACGTGTCGCGAATAAGTAAAGTGTTGGTTCGTTCGTCTACTGTAACACCCCCTCGCTCAGATAAGATCCCGCCCTCTGTCGACTTTAAGATCGTGGCCAGGGCAGCAGCTTTTGCATAGTTAACAGGAATATTAACCGTATGAAGAGGCGCTAAGTCTGAAACTTGCTTTTTAGATTGAAGGGCTTGGGTTTCACGAGCCGATAGTTCTTCAGCCGGTGCAATTAACAAAATGTTGCCCTCTAAGCGTTTATCCAGACCTTTAACGCGCAAAATCATGTCGAGTGCTTGATCCCACGGAACACCCGACAAACTTATCGTCACGTTTCCTGTTACGGTGTCGGTGGTCACTAAGTTAAACCCATTAACCTGCGCAATAATTTGTAAAACTTGTCTCACAGGAACATCTTGAAAATCGAGCGAAATGGGGTCGCCTGTGTATTTCTTTTCCGCTTCCAAGGCGTCTTGCTGCGCGCTGTCCATTGGCGTTATCGCCATACGAATTACGCCGTCTTTTACCGTATTTTTAACCGTAACTGGGCCCGAATAATTAACCTCAATTCGCGCGCCATCTTTATCTTCGAATGTCTCGATGGTAGAAACCAAGGTACCGAAATCAGTCACATTAAGTTCTACTAATTGGTCTTCGCCTAACTTGGTGTTTGGTAATGTAAGGGATACCTTTCCTTGTGACTCAATAAGCTGAAGTTTTGGCGCTTGGCCCTCAAAACTCACCAGTGTTACAGCGGTATTGTTAGCTGCTTGAGTAAAGTCGATGTTTGTGACCGTGGTGGTAACGGTTGATGCATTTCGTTTAGTATCAGGGTCGACTAACAAAGGCTCTTGGGCTTTTACTGGCGAAACAAATACGGTTAATGAAAATATTGCAGCCACAGCGAAAGCCAGCCAATACCATCTAGGCACTCTACGATTCAGAGATTTGTTAAATATGTATCGTTCGGCCATGCTTACTCTCCCGCCTTCGATGCTGTAGTCATTGTTGTTGTTTTCCTTTGCCAGCAGCCCGCACCATCAGGTAATAACTGTTCAATAGTAATTGAGTCGGTGCTAATTTGCGTAATTTTGCCATAAAACAAGCCGATACGACTCCCTACTTTAGCTTTATGTAATACGCCATCGTTACTTTTCAATAATGCCCACTGCACTCCTTTAACGGCAAAGTTGCCAGTCAGTGCGAGGGCGTCCACGCCATAGGCTTCCAATGCTTCTTTAGGGCGCTGGAAGTTTGGCTGCAAACAGTTTTCTACCCGTGCTTTTGCTACTGGGGCGGCGTTGTTCTTAGGGCGATCGAACGGGCTTCTTAAAGCGCTTGCCGAATAGCTAAAAGGTGGGTGAGTCTTGAATTCTGGATACGGTTCAATTTGTGGCTGAGCACGCTCTTTAACACTCTGTGTATAGGCATGCAGATCGTCGAGTTTAGGTGAACAGCCTGTTACTAACAATATGATCAAAAGAGATAAAAACGAACGAATCATTGTTCATCTCCTTCAATGTCTGTCGAGTTTTCCGAACGATAAGTTTTCGCCTGCAGCTTCAGCGACAGACCATTTGCTTCACGCTTTATGTCAAAATCGTGAAGCGTAACGATACGAGGTAAATCCGCGACTTTGGAAACGAATTCGCCAAAATTGTGATAGCCACCGCTTACTTCCATTTCGATAGGTAGTTCGGTGTAAAACTCTTTTGGTACTTCTTGTTGCCAGTTAAGCAACTCAAACGTGAGGCCCGATGCGGTACCAACGTAAGTGATATCGTCAAGCAAACCCGGTGTTTCGTTGCTGGTTGGAAGACTTTTTAGCATAGACGAGAAGTCTTCTTTAATTTGCGCGAGTTGGGCTTGGTAAGCTTCTAAATTAGCCGCAATGCGGTACTTTGCTTCGAACTGTAACTTTAGTTCTTGTTCTTTTAATTCAGCCGCATCTTTAATCGGTAATTTGGGGCTTATTAGCATGTAGTAGCTCAACGCACCTACCAATATTGCGACAAACGCCGCCACAACAATGCGAACTTCGTTTGGCCAAATAGCGATTTGTTCAAAGTCGAGTTCGTTGAGTTCTTTTAGTTTTGAAACATCAAACTTCATGGTTATTGCGCCTCACTACTTTCTATTTCTAGGGGAGCAACATTGGGGTTTATCGAAAACGTAAGCGTAAAGTTGCTAATCGCTCTCGCTGCACTGCTGTCAGATTTAATGGTAGAAAGCTCTGCGGCAACGAACACTTTCGAGTTGTCCAGCGCGCGCATAAAGTCGGACAGGCGATTGTTCGAATCACTAGTCCCTTCAATCTCAATACGGTTATTGCTTCTGGTCATAGACTCGAAGGCCACACCGGGAGGAACGAGTTTAGCAAGTTCATCAAATACTATAGGAGCCACATTGCGACTTGCTTGCAGTTGCTCAATTAATGCCATGCGCTGCTCAATGGCATTTTTACTGTCTTTAACCTTTTTTATCTCTGCAATTTGCGCATCTAAAACCGCGATTTCCCGTTCAAGGTATTGATTACGCGAGTTTTGATTACTTATTTGCTGGTCGATAGCTTGACCAATGAACCAAAAAATCAATCCTACAATGGCGGCAACAGCAAGTAGCCCTGCCAAGTATTGTTGTTTTTGATGTTGGCGCTGCTTCTCTCGCCAAGGTAGTAAATTTACATGTGCCATGGCGTAAAGCTCCGGCTCGCTAGACCCGCTGCAATCGCAAGCTGTGGTGCAATTTTGCTAAGTCTCGTGGCATCAAGTTTAGGGTTTATCGACATGTTGCTAAACGGATTGAAGCAATCAACCTCTAGGCCTAAGTCTTGTTTTAAAATGTCGACTAACGGTTCAATAGTAGCGGCACCGCCGCTAAACAGTATTTTGGTGGGGCGCTCTGCATGTAGCGTACTCATATACATTTGTAATGCACGGTTGATATTTTGCTGTAGGTTAGCGGCAAATATAGGAAGCGTATCTTCCACCCAATTTCCAGACAGCGTGCCATCAAGTAGCTGACGCTCTGCGGTTTCACGCTCAACCATATGAATGGCGCTAATATCGTTAATTAGCTGATTTAAGCCAAAGGCGTGCTCTTTGGTGTAGATGACATCGCCGTTTTTTATTACGCATATTTGAAGTAGCGAGGCGCCCACATTAATACAGCAAAGTGGCATGTCTTCGGTATGAGGCGTATGGAAAAAGTCCATGGCATTGCCGATGGCATAATTTTCCATATCAACAATTTTGGGTTCAAAGTTAGCTTCTCTTGCAAGCAGCAAGCGACTGTCTACCAAATCTTTATGCGCAGCGGTAAGCAATACATTTACTTTTCCAGTGTGCGTTGCGCTCGGCCCCATTTCTTCAAAATCCAAATATACTTCTTCAAGCGGATAGGGAATGAGACTGTCGGCTTCGATCTCAATTTGATTTTCTAAATCGTAATCGCTTTGCTCTGGGTCCATATAGACGATTTTACTGATCACTGACGTACCAGCCACCGCAACATTTGCCAGCTTTAATTTTGTTTTTAGCGACTTTCGAATTTTCTTGAGAGCAATGCTTACTGACTCATAATCTTTAATATCACGCTCAGAGAAAGCGATTTTGTTGATTGGCTCACAAGCATACCCTTGAAGGACGAACCCGTCTTTCGATTGCTCTAACCACACCGCTTTTATTTGACGCGTGCCTATATCTAAGCCCACAATGGGCGGCAGCTTTTTCTTAAACAGCGATTTCATGTGCAAGTGTCCAGTTTCAAAGGTAGTTGCTCTAAAGTACAATGTTACTCTAATAGTCTTATGCGTATGGTTCTAGAGATAACACATACGTATAAAATATACGTCATTTCAACAAAATGTCTTGGTATCCGTTACAGTGAAGTACATCAAACCACTTATTTTATGTAGTTTTCTATCAGGCCTTCTTGGTTTTGCAGCACTGGTAGGTATCTACTTTTATATCAAACCTGACCTACCAAGTGTTACTGTACTTAAGGATGTACGCCTGCAAACACCCATGCAGATATACACCAAAGACGGAAAACTTATTTCACAGTATGGAGTTAAACGGCGGATCCCCGTAAAACTTGAGGAAGTCCCGCAAGAATTAATTAACGCCATACTCGCTACCGAAGACAGTCGCTTCTACGAACACAACGGTATTGACCCCATTGGTATAATGCGTGCTGCAGTAAGTTTAGTCCTTACTGGCGAAAAGCGTCAGGGAGCAAGTACGTTAACCATGCAGCTAGCACGAGGGTTTTTCCTTAGTCGGGAAAAAACCTATATCAGAAAGATCAAAGAAATCTTTATAGCACTGCACATGGAGCAAGAGCTTTCTAAGCAGGAAATTCTTGAGCTGTACCTCAACAAAATCGAATTAGGCCATAGAGCGTTTGGTTTTGGGGCGGCCGCCCAAGTTTACTATGGCAAACCGCTTAATGAACTCTCTTTAGCTCAAATTGCTACTATTGCAGGTCTTCCAAAAGCGCCATCAGTGCTTAACCCCATCAGCGGGCCGCAACGTTCTGTCGAGCGCAGACGCGTGGTTTTACTTCGTATGCTTGACGAAGAGTACATCACTAAAGCGCAGTTCGATGAAGCTGCGAATGCGCCAGTTTCAGCGAAAAAGCACGGTGCTGAAATTGAAGTGGATGCGCCTTATTTGGCCGACACCATTTATAACGAAATGGTAGAGATTTATGGAAAAGAAGAAGCAGAAACCGGCGGATACCAAGTTTTTGCGACTGCAACGTCAGATCTTCAATTAGCTGCTCAGCGTGCGGTAGTTCGAAATCTTCATGACTATGATGAGCGTCATGGCTATAAAGGCGCGCTTGGCTACTTATGGGATATTCCTAAGCCAGAAGGAAAGGATGACGCGATTCCACAACTTTCATTGAGCTATGACATAAGTGATAAGACAACACGAGAAGAGTGGGATAACGAATCAATCATGCGCGTGCTTGAAGAGATTCCTCACATTAAACCTCTTTTGCCATCGGTTGTTACGAAAGTAAATGAGCAGTCGATAGAAGTGTTGTCTGTAGATGGCAAAGCAATAACAGTCGAGTGGGATGGACTAGATTGGGCCCGACGCTACATTACAGACTTTAGGCAGGGTAGTGATCCCAAAACCGCTTCAGATGTGACTCAAGAAGGGGCGGTCATTTATATCAGACAGCAAGAAGGGCAGTGGCGCATTTCGCAAATCCCTGAGGTGAGCGGCGCGTTTATCGCACTTAATCCGAAAAACGGTGCGGTTGAAGCGGTTGTTGGTGGCTACAGCTTTTATCAAAGCCAGTTTAACCGAGCAACACAGGCCAAGCGCCAAGTGGGCTCGAACATCAAGCCTTTCGTTTATTCTGCTGCATTAGACAGTGGCTATACCCTTGCATCCATCATCAATGACGCTCCTATTAACCAATGGAATGCGGCGACGGGTGTAGCTTGGCGACCGCAAAACTCGCCAGCTGAGTACGACGGCCCAATTAGAATGCGTAAAGCCCTTGGTAAATCGAAGAACGTGGTATCGGTTCGACTATTGCGTGGTGTTGGTCTGAGAGAAACGGCCGATTACTTAACACGCTTCGGTTTTAATAAAGACGATATTCCACTTGATGAAACCGTATCCCTTGGGTCGAGTTCACATACGCCGCTTGAAGTAGTAAGAGGTATGTCGGTGATTGCGAACGGTGGCTACTTAGTAAACCCTCATTTTATCAGCAAAGTGCTTGATGAAAACGGCGATGAGCTTTGGAAAGCAAACCCAGTTTGGGCGTGCAATCGTTGTGAAAATCAAAGCGATCCAGAAATACTACCTGAAGACGAAGAAGCCGATATTGAAGCCTTACTTGCCGCTGAACTAAATCAAGATATTTTACTTGGCGACGTCGATGATGACGAAGCTGCAGAAAAAGTGATTGCGCCTCAGGTTATTACTGCTCAAAACGCTTTCTTAGTGGCAGAAATGATGCGAACGGCTGTGAGAGCAAACGGAAATTGGAGCAAGAAGACCTATTGGTTAGGCACCGGCTGGCGTGCTCGTAATATTCTTCAGCGTACTGACATAGCTGGGAAAACGGGTACCACGAATGACTCGCGAGACACGTGGTTCAGTGGTTTCCACAAAGATTTGGTGGCCACCACGTGGGTAGGCTTCGACAACATGGGGCGTCAGTTAGGGCGAGCTACGCGAAACCAAAACCTTATTAATAAGAATGCAGAGAAATTCAACTGGATAGGCAACGCCATGATCGGCATTGAAGATGGAGCTAAAGCTGCTGAGCCAGCGTGGATCAGATTTATGCAACATGCTCTAGAAAATAAACCACATACGCCAATGCCCGTACCAGAGAATATAGTGCGTGTTCGCATTGATCGTACCAGTGGAAAGTTGACCAGACGAACAGACCATACGACACTATTCGAATATTTCCTGCAGGGAACCGAGCCAACGACTTATGTTCGCGATGACGAAGTGTTGGATCCGGCCACGCAGGATACGACTACTGCGCCCGAGCCAGAAGAAATATTCTAATTACTAAGAGGCACGTTGGACGCGTGCCGCTTCAGGCTTAGGTGATGTATTTGCCTGAACACATTATCGGAAAACCAATGTCAGAAGATTCACAGCGATATCTTTATATTCCTCATGCCGGCCCTTCATTGCTGGAAACCCCCCTACTGAATAAAGGCAGTGCCTTCACTGCACGGGAACGTGCGGCGTTTAACCTGACGGGTCTAGTGCCACCAAGGTACGAAACCATCGAAGAGCAGGTTGAACGTGCTTACATGCAATACAGCAGTTTTGACGAAGCACTAAACAAGCATATTTATCTGCGCGCAATTCAAGACAATAACGAAACCTTGTTTTACCGCCTAATTCAAAAGCACATCGATGAGATGATGCCCATCATCTATACCCCTACTGTAGGTGATGCATGTGAGCAGTTTTCAGATATCTATCGCAGTTCGCGTGGCTTGTTTGTGTCGTATGAAGAACGTCACCAGCTTGATGACATTGTTCGCAATGCTACGAAGCGCAAAGTGAAAGTGATTGTTGTGACTGACGGTGAACGCATCTTAGGCTTGGGAGACCAAGGTATTGGCGGAATGGGCATTCCTATCGGTAAACTATCGCTTTACACTGCGTGTGGTGGAATTAGTCCAGCATACACATTGCCCGTAATGTTAGATGTAGGTACTAACAACGAAAAGCTGCTAAACGACCCAATGTATATGGGGGCGCGCCATCCGCGTATTGGACAGGAAGAATACGACGAATTCGTTGATATGTTCATTAACGCTGTGAAGCGACGCTGGCCTGATGTAATGATTCAGTTTGAAGATTTTGCGCAGCCAAATGCTATGCCGTTATTAAACCGCTATCGCAACGACGTGTGTTGTTTTAACGACGATATACAAGGCACTGCTGCCGTTACCCTTGGTACTATTTTGGCGGCATGTAAAACCAAGCAGCAAAAGCTACGCGACATGAAGGTGGTGTTCGTGGGTGCGGGTTCGGCAGGCTGTGGTATTGCTGAAATGCTCATTCAACAAATGGTATTTGAGGGCCTGACTGACGAGCAAGCACGTAAGCAAGTGTTCATGATTGACCGTTTTGGTTTGGTAACCGAAGGCATGGAAGGTCTACGCGACTTCCAACAAAAGCTTCAGCAGAAAAATGCTGACTTGGCTGATTGGACGTTCAGTGGAGATTATGCGTCACTACTTGATGTTATGCACTGCGCGCAGCCAGACGTACTTATTGGTGTTTCAGGCCAGCCAGGCTTGTTCACTGAACAAGTTATCCGTGCTATGAAGCAAGGCTGTGAGCTGCCAATCATCTTCCCGTTAAGTAACCCCTCACGACAAGTTGAAGCGCGTCCTGAGCAAGTGATTGAATGGACAGAAGGTGAAGTGATTATTGCTACAGGTAGTCCGTTCAAGCCTGTAGAGTACGATGGGAAAATATTCCCTATCGCTCAATGCAACAACTCTTACATCTTCCCGGGTATTGGCCTTGGTGTTGTTGCATCTAAAGCGAAGCTAATTAGTGACGAAATGCTGATGGCTGCAAGTAACGCACTTGCTTCAGCGTCGCCATTAGTCAACACGGGTCAGGGTTCACTATTGCCACCCCTTGCTGCCATTGCAGAAATTAGCAGAGAGATTGCTTTTGAGGTGGGTAGAGTAGCGATGGAGCAGGGACTTGCTCTTGAAATGTCTGACGACGCATTGCGCGCCAGCATTGAGCGTAACTTCTGGAAAGCAGAGTACCGCCCTTACAAGCGGGTAAGCATCTAGTATCCGTTAACGTTATAAAAAAGCAGGCTTAGCCTGCTTTTTTTGTACTTGTGAGCAACGCTTTCACCATGACTTACAACCCAAAAGCTGAAGTAAGCCACCGTCTCACTGCTGGAACTTCATCCATTTCGCGGCCGAACTCCAACCAAATGTAATATGGTGTTGCCTATGCGCAACATTTCCTATGTGTTGCTCATATGTATTCTCGTTAATAAGTTAGTAACCCACTGTTATTAAATGATTAATTATTGTTGGCACAATGATTGATATACCTCTTTATAGTTACAACAAGGAGCAAGGGGTGTTATTGATGACCACGTTAAAAAACAAGGTAAGTCCTTTCTACGCGCGAATTATTAAGCGCTCATTCTCTACGTCATTAGTTATGGCCGCTCTTGCAACACTCTCAGCTTGCGACGCACCTAATGTTGATGTTGCAGCACAAGATGAAAAGGCTGCTAAAATGGCTGCTAGTACAGTTTCAGAAAGCCCAGTAGATGAGCAAAGTGAAATGTTTGCTTATCTGGATGAGTCCGACTTAATTGATGCCTACTACGAGGTTAAGTAATTCGCAGCTAATCCTTTTTACACGCTATCGATTCTGCCTCAGTTATCGCTGGCATAAAGCTTTATAGCAACTATCGATAGTTCCAGTTTGCG
This sequence comes from Alteromonas sp. CNT1-28, assembly GCF_022348345.1. Lineage (NCBI taxonomy): Bacteria > Pseudomonadati > Pseudomonadota > Gammaproteobacteria > Alteromonadales > Alteromonadaceae > Alteromonas > Alteromonas sp. CNT1-28. Next base: position 90,958 of record NZ_JAKREZ010000004.1, read on the forward strand.
GGCAACGGACTGCTCGCCTTTTATTCATAAAGCCGCGCTCTGGATAAAGCTAAAGCGCGGCTCTTTTATGTCAATAAACGTATATCGCCGTTTATTAGTCGACACCGTTGAGCTATAAGTCTTTAAAAGCTGTTCTTAGTAGCTATGTATTGCACTAACCTTAACGATAAAGTCATTTAAAGGAATTGCTATGTCGACAGAAAGTAACTACACACCACCAGAAGTTTGGACTCAGGCTGAGGATGATGGCAACAAGTGGGCCAGCATTAATCGTCCTGTGTCAGGCGCTACCCATGAGAAGGCTCGTCCTAATGGTGAACATGGTTTGCAGCTATACTCGTTAGCTACGCCTAATGGCCAGAAAGTTACCATCATGCTTGAAGAGTTGTTGGCAGCTGGCGTGAGCGAAGCAGAATACGACGCTTGGCTGATTAACATTGGTGAGGGCGATCAGTTTTCTTCTGGGTTTGTTGACGTCAATCCGAATAGTAAAATTCCTGCTATGGTCGACACGACAACGTCACCAGAAACCAAGCTATTCGAGTCTGGGTCAATCTTAGTTTACTTGGCGGAAAAATTCGGTAAGTTCATTCCGCAAGACGCCCATGCAAAGGCGGAATGTTTCAACTGGCTGTTCTGGCAGGTGGGGTCAGCGCCTTACTTAGGCGGTGGTTTCGGGCACTTCTACAGCTATGCGCCATATCCAATGGAATATCCTATCAACCGCTTTACCATGGAAACTAAGCGTCAGTTAGATGTGCTAGACAAGCACTTAGCAAACAATGAGTTCATGGCAGGTAGCGAGTACAGTATCGCTGACATGGCTATATGGCCGTGGTACGGTAATTTAGTGCTCGGAAATCTGTACGATGCAGCCACTTTCCTTCAAGTGCACGAGTACACCAATTTAATCCGCTGGGCTAAGCAACTAGAGCAGCGAGAAGGCGTTAAACGTGGCCGTATTGTCAATAAGACCTGGGGTGACGATGGTCAGTTAGAAAACCGCCACAGCGCAAAAGATATCGACGACGCACTCACCAAAGCCTAAATAATGGGGTCAGAGTACATTACTCAAATGACGGGGTCAGAGTACTTTAGTTATGTTTGTCATCTTTTTAGCATCAGAATGGCTAAGGAAGGGCATCAACATAAAGCGGGAGCAGAACCTACTCTGCTCCAATGGCTTAAAAAAGTACTCTGACCCCAATTTTCAGATGAGCTCTGCAACACTCTTCAAATAGGCTTTTTGAAGTGGTGTGAAATCCCACTCATTCAAAGCTTCATTAAATTCAAAATTGCCCACACGACCTCTCCAGCGTTCGGTGGGCACTGCCGGCCAGTTTTTCATGTACACCAGCTTTCCATGAAGGCAGTGCAACACTTCAATTTGTGGTGATTTGGTATCGGCGTAAGTTACTTTCTCAGAGACAATAGCGCCTTCTTCACAATCTTGGTCGAAAAACACAAAGCCGCGATAGCTGCCGTTTTCTGTAATCGTAATGAGCGATGCATATTCTTTGCTCTTAGATACTTTTCTCAGCGCAGGCAAATAGCCATCGACTCGTTTTATTTGAAGCCCCTGAGATTTGTTGTGCCATTGCCATCCTGAGCTGCCCATAAAAGAAAGCTCGTTATTTTTATCGTTGAAATGGCTTAATGTTTCAAAGGTTTTCCAAGACGCAAAAGTAATCAAGCACAGCATTAAAAAACCAGTAATGAAGATGAGTGGCTTTGTCATGTCTCAAGCCCTTAGCATTAGACAAACTTTTGTCTCTTTAGTTACGGACAAAGGTCAAAGCTAGACTTTCATTGCAAAAAAGTAATACGCAGAGAGACAAATGTGCTGTGGCCTTAAAGCGTCCTTGTGCTGGCTTAATAACAGGCGAGACGCCGCTTAACGCTTACCTGACATTAAATACAGCGACATAAAAAGCCTCGCGTATTTGCTGTCTTGATAACACCACATCAATGCATTCTAAGCATGAAACCAATTTTGGACAATGATTCAGTAATTACGATTATAACTATCTATTTTGTTCGTTTTAATTGTTTTATTAAATCAGCGACTATCTGTTTAAACGAAAAGCGTGATTAACACCATTTCTTTAATCACACACTGACACCCAATTTTAGTAAGACTAAAAATCGGTGAGAAATAAACAGAAGGAATTCGCAATGAGTAAGTGTCCATTTTCAGGTGCAGCTATAAAACCTACTACGCTAACGTCTAGCAATGGTGCGCCCGTTGCCAATGATAATCAGAGTCGAACAGCGGGGCCACGCGGGCCGGTTACGTTCGACAACCATTATTTGTTTGAGAAGCTTGCGCACTTCAACCGCGAGCGAATTCCAGAGCGTGTAGTTCACGCAAGGGGCAGTGCTGCATATGGCACCTTTACGCTAACTAAGAGCTTATCTGACTACACTATTGCAGACTTTCTGCAAAAAGAGGGGCAAAAAACTGGCGTGTTTTTGCGCTTTTCTACCGTAGGTGGTGGTCAGGATTCAAGTGACTATGCCCGTGATCCTCGTGGTTTCTCAGTGAAGTTTTATACCGAACAGGGAAACTGGGACATGGTAGGAAATAATACTCCGGTATTCTTCTTACGAGATGGCATCAAGTTTCCTGACTTCATTCACAGTCAAAAGAAAAACCCGCGTACGAATTTGCCGGATCCGCAGGCCGTGTATGAGTTTTGGGCGAACAACCCTCAGTCATTACACCAATCGACAATCTTGATGTCTGATCGCGGTATTCCACTTTCATATCGCCATGTGAATGGCTATAGCTCTCATACGTTGAGTTTCTGGAATAACGCAGGCGAACGCTATTGGGTGAAATGGCACTTTAAAACTAACCAAGGTATTAAAACGCTAACTAGCGAAGAAGCGGCAAAGATGCCTGCTTATGGCGCTCAGCAAGACTTGGTCGAAAGCATTGATAACGGCGAATTTCCATCGTGGACCGTAAATGTGCAGATTATGAATGAAGAGGAAGCGCGTAATTACCACATTAATCCGTTTGACCTAACGAAGGTGTGGCCGCACAGCGACTTTCCATTAATTGAAGTAGGGCAGTTGGAGTTAAACCGTAATGTTGATAACTACTTTGCAGAAACTGAGCAAGCCGCGTTCGCGCCGAGCAATTTGGTACCGGGTATTGGTGCGTCGCCAGACAGAATGCTTCAAGCGCGACTAATTGGATATCAAGATGCGCACAGATACCGTATTGGTGCAAACTACAACCAAATACCGGTAAACGCGCCGCGTTGTCCAGTGCACAATTATCAAAGAGATGGAGCCTTTGCGGGAATTAACCCAGCACTTGCAGGAAGTGGAGCCAACTTCTATCCAAATAATCGCGCGCGAGTTGGTGAGCCGGCTGAAGCACCAGAGGTTCAAGAGCCGCCTATGCCGCTAGAGCAAGACGCATGGTTAGATATTTACGATAACCGTGACGAAGATAACTACTCACAGGCCGGTGATCTTTACCGCATTATGAGTGAAGATCAAAAACAACAGCTGGTAAACAACATTGCTGACGGCCTAAGCCAAGCTACTAAGGACGTTCAAGAGGCAATGTTCGTTCAATACGACCTAGCTGATAGCGACTATGGTGAGCGGGTGAGAAAGGCGGTAGCCAGCAAATAGAGTAAATGGGGTCAGAGTACTTTATTAAAATGTACTCTGACCCCTTTTTTACTGGGTAGCGACTAGGGCGTAAACGTGCAAGCGAATGGCCTGAAGTGCGCGTTCTTTCCAATTGTTCCAAGTAATACGGTTGCTAATTTCGTGCTGATTCAACGTAATATAACCATGATTTAGTGCCCATACTTGCATAGCTACATCTTGCTTTTCTTCAACAGACAGATCTTTTTTAATTAACGCAGCGGTAAGCTTAGTTAGCGTGATAAAGGCTTTTTCACCTGCTTCGATAGCTTCATCTGATGGCGTATAGTCTTTCAAATTAGAAGCAAAAATTAGTCGATAATGGGCCGCATGAGTTTCTGAAAACGTTAAAATACGCTCGCATCCATTAATCACTTTTTCTGCCGCAGTATTGCCATCGGCTGCCAACATTTCACGCTCAACTAATTCGAAACCTTCGATGTAGAGCGCATCTAAAATACCCTGCTTACCTTTGAAATGGCTATAGATGCCAATCGTTGACATACCCGCACCGTCAGCAATGGCACGCACGCTAAGTGCATTCGTTCCGCCTTTCAAAAACAGTGCTGAGGCAGCGTCTAAGATCTTTTGTCGCGTATCTTTTTTCATTTACACATCATTTACATGTTGCGCAATATAACACCGTTATGTAAAGTGGTTTTATAACGCCGTTATATCTCTTGGTTTAACACTTAACCTGCCTGCCCGCAGGTTGTTCATAAGGACACTATATATGAAAACTGAGCAATTAACCTGCGATTATTTAATTGTTGGTGCTGGCGCGGTAGGGATGGCTTTTGCTGACGTACTACTTCACGAAACTAACGCTAACATTTTGATTATAGATAAAAATGCGAAGCCCGGAGGGCATTGGAACTATGCTTATCCCTTTGTCACTCTTCACCAGCCTTCTGCTTTTTACGGCGTGTGTTCAAAAGAGTTAAATCGTGGCGTTATTGATAAAACAGGATTGAATGAAGGCCTAATGGGATTAGCTTCAGGCCAAGAAGTGAGTGCGTATTTCGATGCGGTAATGAACGAAACCTTTTTGCCTTCAAACCGAGTGCAGTATTACCCGCTTTGCGAATACAAGGGCAATAACCAGTTTGTTTCTATGTTAAATAGCAAGCACTATAACGTTACGGTTAACAAGAAAATCGTTGATGCCACTTATCTAAACACTAATATTCCGCTTACTCATAAACCTAGCTTTACCCGCGACGACGACGTTGCATTTACGCCGGTTAATACAGTAGTTGAAAATATCGAAGGCTTTGACAACTATGTGGTTGTCGGTGGGGGGAAAACGGGTATTGATACCTGCCTATGGCTGCTTGAAAATCACGTCGCCCCGCATAATATCCACTGGGTAGTATCGCGAGATGCTTGGTTACTAAACCGGAAAAATACCCAGCCCTTGAATGACTTCTTCTTTGACTCTATTGGAGCACAAGCAAACCAAATGGAAGCTATCGCAGCGTCAACTTCCATCGAGGATATGTTCGACAAATTGGAAGAGCGTGGCGTTTTACTGCGTATTGATAAGAAAGTAAGGCCCAGTATGTTTCACGGCGCAACGGTGAGCGAATTAGAGCTTAAAGCCTTACAAACTCTACCATCTGTCGTTAGACAAGGTCGGGTTAAACATATCAGCCGCGATAAGCTCAGATTTGAAGATACAACGTGGAGTATGCCAGATAACGCGTTGGTTATTGACTGCTCAGCTTCTGCACTTACTAATTTAGAGATGAAAGCGGTGTTTGATGGCAACACCATCACCCCTCAAACAGTACGTGCCTATCAACCTGTTTTTAGTGCGGCGCTTATTGCTCACGTTGAGGCGGCCTACAGCGATGAACAACAAAAGCAGATGCTGACACAAGTGGTTCCACTGCCTAATCGCGACATCGATTGGTTACCAATGACTGCAGCAATGTTACGAAACATGCAAATTTGGGGTGAAGACCCAGCGCTTAAAGCGTGGATCTACCATTGTCGACTAGATGGCTTTTCAAAAATAGTACACGGCGTGGCAAAAGACGATATGCAAAAAATGCAGGTGTTAGGGCGATTGAAGCAAGCAGCGGCACCGGCCATGCAAAAGCTGATGACTTACATACACAGCTTAAAAGCGAGCGGACAGCTTTAAAAGGTTATAAATATCGATGAAACAGTTTCAAATAGACAAAACGAACCCAAATCGCTTTCGGATAATGCAAACAGTTGATAGCCCTGATAACGCGCAGACAGAGGGTGCTGGAAAGGCAAAAAACGTAGTAATCAAAATTGAAAGGTTCGCGTTTACTGCCAATAACTTGACCTATTATATGGTGGGTGACAAGCTTGGTTATTGGCAGTTTTTTCCACCCATTAATACAAGTAGTAACGAAAACTGGGGTGTTATTCCGGTATGGGGCGTGGGTCAAGTAATTAGCTCTAACAACGATGCGGTAGAAGTAGGAAGTCGTTTCCTTGGTTATTTCCCGCCCGCTGAATATTTGGTTATGGCTAACACTACGGTGACAAACAACAATTTAATAGACTGTAGCCCTCATCGTTTGAAGTTGCCCCAAGGGTATAATGTCTACCGACCACTTCCTTCACTAACGGCCCACGCTAACGCTGAAATAAGCACTAAGCAGCACGAGCAAGAAAACTTTCAGATGTTGCTGTGGCCGCTTTACGCAACATCCTTTTGTTTATCAGAAGTGGTCGATGCTATACCTGGGGCACAAAGAGAGCAGTTATTAGTATTAAGTGCTTCAAGCAAAACCAGTTTAGGGCTTGCTTTTGCGTTTGAAGAAGCCGGTATTAACGCAATAGGTGTAACCTCTGAAAAGCGTGTTGCATCACTAGAAGCATTGGGTGTATACAGCGCCGTTATTGGTTATGAACAGCTGGACATGTTGCAACTGAAAAGCACTGTTGTGGTCGACATGTCAGGTAATGCTCAGGTTAAAGCATCCATCAAACATAAACTTGGTGAACACCTAACAAGATACATCAGCGTAGGGCTTACTCACTGGCAGGACATTAAGCCGTCAAGCGATGAGGAGTTCTTCCTTGCTCCTGCTCATATACAGCAGCGTATGTCTGAGATTGGGGTTGCTGAGTACCAGAAGTTAAGTAGCGGATTTGTATCAAAAGCCATTGTGTGGAGCGCCGGTTGGTTAAACGTTAAAGAGCGTGAAGGGTTGAGCGCGCTACAAGATGACTTTAGCGAACATCAGCAAGGGCTCATTCCTTCAAATGAAGGAAGAATATACACACTTGCTTAGCGCGTAACCAGAGCGCCCATATTGAGTTCGAGCGCTTTGATAAAAAGCGCTCGCTCGAGGGTAATATCACACATACTGATTAAAATAATTGGTGACCTTAGGCCATAAATGCTGACATTTACGGGAGAAAAACTTCATGTGACCTATTTCTTTTACGTTGTAGGCCTGTGGATCTAGCTCCTCAACTTCTGCTTCCATATTGGGGAAAACGCTAATCATATCGTGAACGTTATGAATATTAGCAATATCGTCGTCATTGGCGAGCAGCCATTTAGAAGGTATCTGAATGGTGTCGTAGTGATGCTCGTTAACATCACTGCCAAAGCCTGTTTTTACGTAGCCTTTACCGTTACACCATTTTTGCCACTGACGGGCCACTTTTTTAGGTAGTGGCTCTCCCATGCCGACCCACTGAGATTTAGTATGGCCGAACAGTAAATTACTCACGGGAATGTAGAAATTCATGAAGAAATGGGCTTTTAGCAAATAGCTTTTACGCATGTTTCTGAGACTGCCCGAAGAGCTACCAAAATTACAAAAGGCAGTAAGGTCGTGCACATTATGCATTAAACCCAGCAGCTGACCACCAGCACTATGACCGACAAGAAAGTAGGGGACGTTAGGGAAATGAATTTTCAATGTCTCTAGTACCGCTGGCATATCTTGCTCGCCCCATGTTACCAACGACGCATCGCTTTCTTTAACGCTGCTTTTTACCGAACCGCCAATACCTCTGTTATCGAAGGTGATAACACCAAAGCCTTGTTCACATAAATAGGCGGCAAAAGCGCTGTAGAATTGCCGTTTTATACCCGTTGCAGGGCCAATCATAACTGCAGCTTTAGCGGGGGAGTGTGGAGTGAAAAGTGAAGCTGCTAGATGAGTACCATCTTCACAGGTTACTTGAATGTCCTTTGTCATCGTCTTGCTCACAAGGCATACCTTAGTTTTCGTTACGCTTCTGGTCATACCAGTAAAGCGCCGATTGTTAAGATTTGCAATAGTACGACTATTTCAATTTCTGATAATTACACATGTTGAACGCAAGTCGCGATTTTCATGTTTTTATGCGCGTGCTTTTGCCGTCTTAACCCAATGCTCAATAGGAGCCGGTTTTCCAAATAAATACCCTTGGAAAATATTGAAACCCATGTCTTTAAGTACACGCAGCTGCGCCTGTGTTTCTACCCCTTCGGCAATGGTCTGCATGTCTAGACTCTTAGCGAGGTCTAGAGTCATCTTAACAATCTTGCGATGTCGTTCAGACGTTTCTACTCTTTCTACAAACTCTCTATCTACCTTTATAACGCTAGCAGACATATCAATAAGCTGGGAAAGTGATGCGTGACCAGTGCCGAAGTCGTCAATAATAATGGTTGCTCCTACATTGGCTAACGACGTTAGGCGTCGCTTAGTCTCGTAATGGCTGGCTAATACAGACGTCTCTGTTAGCTCTAATTTAAGGCGTGCTCCAAGCTCAGGGCTCTCTGAGAAGCGACGTAATAGCTTTTCATAAAAGAGGTCGCTAAGTAATTCTGGCCCCGATAAGTTAATCGCTAGGGGGACCTTGGGTAGGTTGCTAGGCCACTTGTCTAAAAGTGCCAAGGTGCCATCGATAATTTTTTGTGTGAACAGTACTTCCCATTTGTTTTCTTCCACCAAAGGCAGAAACTGAAATGGTTGAAGAACGGTACCAGACTTTGGCTCTTTCAATCTTGCCAGCACTTCGTAGCCCACCGTAACGCCATGGAGCGACACCTGAGGCTGCAAATACAAAGCAAGACACCCATTATCAAGAAGGGCCTTTACCTTATCTTTTTGTTGCGTATTTTCTCGAATAGTTTTCACCGTATTGATACTAAAGGAGATGTACGGCGCGAATTCATCGCTTTGGCTTAGCGCTATTGCGCAGCACTCGGCGGCCGCATCTAAACTAATTTCACGACTGGCATGATAATGCCCCGCTCGCCATTTCAGCATATGTTCTACAGTGCCTCGCGCTGAGTTGATAACCATGCTGGTGGGCAATCGACGCTCAAGATAATGTTCTATACTTTGTGTTGAAAGATGTTTGCCGTTTACGGTAAATAAGAATTTAGCGCCAGGAAATTGGTATACCGAGACATCATTTGTAAATTCGCTTTGTAAAAGTGACGCTACGCTTAAAAGCAGCTGATCACCTTGACTGTAACCGTATTGCAGGTTTACTTCTCTGAGGTTAGCCAGTTTCAGCAGGACAATATGTCGATTTAAAATACTCTCGCTCGACTCCGCTATTTTCCAAAAGTGATGGTTTTTCAGTCCCGTTAGTTCATTAAAATAGTGCTTCTCATACTGCTGCTTCTTGAATGCATCAAACTCCATCAAGCTTTTCTTATTGGCGGATATATCATGGCAGTGGATAAGTTGTTTTTTGTGATGCTCAAGGCTAGCAGGTTGAAGCTTAAATTCTCGTTCGGGTGCGTTAAAAATGGAAGCGTGTTGGTTTACACCCTTTGTAATGGGGTGAGATAAAGAGAAGAGATCTTGAATATATTCACTCTCTGGCCGGTACTTTTTGACTAGCGCTCTTGCAGCCTTGTTAGCCTGGATTATGCGCCCTTGTTCGTCACAAAAGAAAGACGGTGTACCACCATTGTTAAAAATTTCCTGATAACGGCTAACAAGTTTATTAAGCTTTTTGCTTTGTAATAAATTGTGCTCAGACTGTTTTTCTAATGACGACATGACCCGCAGTACAGCCATTGGAATGCAGAAATTGAAAAACAGGAAAATTAACGATGCTAAATACGTGTGGGTATCCGGCAATGTAATATCAATGCCGAACAAAGGAGATACTTGCGTATTGTTCAGCAGTAAATAATACGGAATGAGATTGAATAGCATGGTCGCAATGGATGCTTTCACCCCATACAAAACTCGAACAATAATAGGCAGCGTAAACAGCAAAAGTAAGCCATAACGCGCCGATTCTAAGTCTATTGTGAAGAAGAGTATGCACAGGGAAGCTCCAACTACCGCTAAAACTAAGCACGCAGAAGCGATCTTTATATGCTTCAAGCCTATCGAAAGTGTGGCGAAGAGAAAAGCAGTGAAGCCCAGCGTTAAGTACATAACATAATAAAGTTCCTGTACATACGCAGTATATGAAGAGTGCGCCACGATGGCCGAGGTAAGGACAACGCCAATGAGCAGAATAGTGCGCAGCACACTGAGGCGCCACACGTCAGCATCGGTGGTTCTTAGGTTATCTTCATCAAGTAAAAGATAGTGTTTTAAAATTCTTATTGTTCGAGAAATCACTAGTAAACCGCTGACGTTTAAATAAGTTCAATACTAGAGTGTTGCAAATAATTCACCGGAGTGAATGGTTTAATATAACCCTTTGCTAATGTGAGTGGTAGCAATAAACATAGTCATAACGCTAATATATTCAATATGATATAAAAAGGAGAGGGAAGTTTCCTTACTAATTAACAATAAGGAAACGTCTAAATTGATTGAGCTTAGTGCGTAGGGCCTTATACCGATAAAGTGAATACTTTAGAGTTACGCTGGAAGTTATACAGCTCTTTCTTCACGGCAGGTAGCGCACTTATGTCAGCAGGTTCAAACCCTTGCTCTAAAAACCAGTGTGCGGTAACTGTGGTCAGTACAAAAATGCTGTTAATACCGGCTTCTTTAGCACGGGCGCGCACTTCATCTAAAATCCGTTCGCCACGGTTTTTGCCTCGATAGTCTTGATGGGTTGCCACGCAGGCTAACTCGGCACAGCCGTCTTCAGGGTATAAATACAAGGCTGCACAGGCGATGATCATGCCGTCGCGCACTATCACTATAAACTGGTTAATTTCGTTCTCTAGACGCTCACGAGAACGCTTTACCAATACGCCGCTTTCTTCTAGTGGTTTTATCAGCTTTAAGATACCGCCCACATCTTCGATGGTCGCTGCACGCAGTTGTTCATAATGATGTTCCATTACTAGCGAGCCCGTACCGTCGCGAGTGAACAGCTCTTGAAGCAAGGCACCGTCCTTTTCAAAGCTGATGCAGTGGGCACGAGGCACGCCGGCAGCAACGCTGGTGGTGAGGGCACTTAACACCGTATCTTCGGTGGTAATGTCGCCTGCCATGATAAGCTGTTCTAATTGAGGGCGTTCAATGGTGCGAAGTAAACGACCTTCGCGGTTGTATACACCATCAAAATTCGAAAATACGATCAGCTTGTCAGCTTTAAGGGCTATAGCCGCCTGCGTAGCTACATCTTCGTGAGATAAGTTAAACACTTCTCCCGTTGATGAATAGCCCATAGGCGATAGCAGCACAATTGAGCCATCGTTTAAATGATCGTTAATGCCGGTGGTATCAATACGGCGCACTAAACCAGTGTTTTCAAAATCAACGCCGCCTCGCACGCCCATTGGCTTGGCAACGACTAAGTTACCCGAGCACACGCGTATTTGCGAGCCGTGCATAGGTGAGTTTGGTAGCCCCATAGTCAATAAGGCTTCTACCTGAGAGCGTACCGAGCCGGCGGCATCTTTAACGCACTCAAGGGTTTGCTTGTCGGTGATGCGTACACCGCTGTCAAAGCGACCTTCGATGTTGCGAAGGGCAACGCGCTGATCAATCTGTGGGCGGGCACCGTGCACTACGACCACGCGCACGCCCAAGCTGTTAAGCAGGGCAATGTCGTGAATAATATTAGGGAAATTAGGATGTTCGATGGCTTCGCCACCGAACATCAATACGAAGGTCTTTCCCTGGTGAGCATTAATATAGGGCAGTGAACTGCGAAACAGTTTTATGCCGTCATGATGCGCTAATACCATCTAAGCAGTTCCTTGTCGCTACCCTTGCTTATCCAAGTCTTCCAGCTCTTGATACAGTGCTTTCGTCACGGTTTCTTTGCTGGTGCCGCCCAAGATATTGCGTTGATTCACGCCGTACTCTAGCTGTAGTACCGGGTATACGTCGTCTTCAATTTTATCGCAAATAGCCTGCATGTCGCTTAGTGGTAAATCTTCAATGGCGCACCCTTTGTCGATGGCCTGAAGCACAACGCGTCCTGCAAAATCGTGGCCTGTTCTAAACGGTACACCTTTGCCTACCAAGTAATCGGCAAGTTCAGTGGCGTTAGAGAACCCTTGGGTTGCCGCAACACGACAGCGCTCTTCGTTTAACTGCAGTGAATCAAGCACTTCGCTGGCAATGCATAAACAAATATGCCACTGGTTTACGGTGTCGATAGCGCCTTCTTTGTCTTCTTGCATGTCTTTATTATACGCAAGTGGAAGGCCTTTCATGGTAACCAATAGTGCCTGCAAAGAACCAAACACACGGCCACATTTGCCGCGCATTAACTCTAGTGCATCTGGGTTTTTCTTCTGCGGCATAAGCGATGAACCGGAGGTTACGCTATCGCCAAGCTGTAAGAATCCTGCTTCGCCAGAGTTATAGAAAATCATGTCTTCGGCAAGACGTGACAAGTGCATCATGCTGGTGCTGGCTACAAATAAAAGCTCTAGCACAAAGTCTCTGTCCGATACAGCATCAAGGCTGTTTAGGCATGGAGAATCAAAGCCCAGTTCTTCAGCAATGGCATGACGGTCTACAGGGAAAGTAGTGCCGGCCAATGCGCCAGAGCCTAAAGGGCACTGGTTCATGCGTACTTTCAAGTCGTCTAAACGGCTTAAGTCACGCTTTAGCATTTCAACGTAAGCCAAGCACCAGTGTGCAAAGTGAATAGGCTGTGCACGCTGTAAGTGGGTGTAACCTGGGATGATCGCTTCTTGATGACGGCTAGCGGCATTAAGAAGCGACTTTATTACACCTAAAACATCAGCGCGAAGTGAGGCAATATGTTCACGTACCCACAGACGAAAGTCGGTGGCAACCTGATCGTTTCGGCTGCGCCCGGTATGAAGCTTACGACCAATGTCACCAAGCTTCTCTATAAGCGCAGCTTCAACAAAGCTGTGAATGTCTTCTTCGCTAGATGCGTTAAAGTCTAGTTCACCTGCATCAGCTTTCGCTTTTAACTCGCTCAATGCAGACTCAAGCTGAGCTTGTTCATCAACGGTCAATACGCCTGCTTTTTGCAGCGCACGCGACCAACTGATAGAGCCTTGAATATCTTGGCTTGCCATAACTTGGTCAAACGGCAGCGAGTCGTTAACCTGTTTAAACATACTACTTGCACCGGATTCAAACCGGCCACCCCACAACGCCATGTGATGCTCCTTAAATGCTGTTCTGACTTAAGCTTTACTATTGTAGGTAATGCTTACTGTTCACCTTGTTTTTTCAATGCTTCGATACGACTTGAAAGGCTGAACAGGCGGATAAAGCCTTCAGCGTGCTTCTGGTCGTAAACATCGTCAGCACCAAAGGTGGCAAAGTCTTCAGAGTAAAGGCTGTTCGGCGATTTACGCTGGGTAACCGTAGCTTGGCCTTTATAAAGCTTAACCACGATATCGCCTGTCACTTTCTTCGCAAAAGACGCAGCGCCAGCAAGCAGTGCATCGTTAAGGGCAGTGAACCAACGGCCGTCGTACATCACGTGTGAGAACTCAAGACCAATCTGCTCACGGTATTTAAGCGCAGCTTTATCGAGCACCATAGTTTCTAGGGCTTTATACGCTTTAAGCAGTACGGTGCCTCCTGGTGTTTCATAACAGCCGCGTGACTTCATACCTACAAGGCGGTTCTCAACAATGTCGATACGTCCAACACCATGCGCCGCAGCAACAGTATTAAGTTTAACTAGCGCTTGATACGGCGAGAGTGCCTCACCATCAACATGAGTCAGTTTACCTTCGTCAAAAGACAGGGTTACGCGCTCAGGTGTGTCTGGTGCATCTTCAGGATCAACGGTCATGGTCCACACTTGCTTGGTAGGCTCTTGCCATGGATCTTCAAGCTCACCGCCTTCGTGTGAAATGTGCCATGCGTTTGCATCGCGGCTGTAAATTTTTGTTGCTGACGCCGTGGTTGGAATATTGCGCTCAGCTAGATAAGCCAATAGATCTTCACGGCTTACCATGTCCCATTCACGCCATGGCGCGATTACCGTAAGGTCTGGGGCTAGGGCAGCAAAGGTACTTTCAAAGCGGACCTGATCGTTACCTTTACCTGTACAGCCATGGCATAGTGCGTCGGCACCTACTTTGCGCGCAATCTCAACTTGCGCTTTGGCGATGACCGGGCGTGCCATTGACGTACCCAGTAGGTATTCACCTTCGTAAACTGCACCTGTAGTAATAGTTGGGAAGATATATTCGCTTACGAACTCTTCTTTCAAATCAACAATGTGGCATTCGCTTGCGCCAGATGCGATAGCTTTTTCATGAAGACCTTCTAGTTCTTCATCACCTTGACCCACATCTGCTGCAAACGCGACAACTTCACAGCCATAGTTTTCTTTAAGCCATGGAATGATGGCTGATGTATCAAGCCCGCCTGAATAGGCCAGCACGATTTTTTTAACGTTTTGCATCTAAATAATCCTTCTAAGCGTCTTTGTAGGCGTCTTTTTAAGCGTTAAGTAATTGAGTAAGAATGGCGTTTTGGCCATGCATTCTATTTTCGGCTTGCTGCATTAATAGCGATTTATCGCTATCAATCAACGAGCCCGTAATTTCTAAATCGCGATGGGCAGGTTGGCAGTGCATAACGTAGCTAGCACCGGTTGCTTCCATCAACGCTTCGTTTACCTGATAAGGCATGAACTTTTCTTTGATCACTTCAAGTGGCGTCTCGTCACCCATTGAAAGCCATGTATCTGCATAGATAACGTCTGCACCGTTAGCAGCACTAAGCTCTGTGCTTTCAACAATCGATACACCCGTTTTCTCGGCAATCGCTTTGGCTTGCGCCACAATTTCAGGTGCCGCTTCGTGCCCCTCTGGCGTGACTACAACTTGGTTGCAACCTAGAAGCGCCCCAACAATTAACAGAGAATGGGTTACATTGTTGCCGTCGCCTACATAGGCCATGGTAAGACCTTCGGTTTTGCCGAAGCGTTCAAACATTGTGAGGTAGTCGGCAAGGCCTTGGCACGGGTGGTATTTATCGCACAGCGCGTTGATAACCGGCACGTTTGCCGCCTTAGAAAAGGTTTCTAGCGTATCGTGAGAAAATACGCGAGCGACTATGGCGTCAGCCCAGCACGCAAGGTTAGCGGCGGTGTCTACTGCGTCTTCACGGCCTGCTAATTTGCCCGACTGCACATCTAAATACACCATGTGGCCGCCAAGCTTGTTGATACCAATATCGAAGCTAACGCGGGTTCGCAAAGACGGCTTTTCAAACAGGGCAACAATTGACTTCCCCGCTAGCACGTTGCTGTAACTTGCTGGGGCTTGTTTAATTTCTACAGCCAATTGCAGCAAGTTTTTCATTGCGTCGGGTGTCCAGTCTGCAAAGGTTAGTAGGTCCTGTTTCATTGTACTTCTCCGGCATTGCCTTTTGTAAAGTCGGTGTGGGGTAAATCAGCGTTTTTTGACGGTGTATTTGTCAGTGCTGAGGGCAGTATTTGCGTGCCCGTTTTCTTATTTAAAATGTCGTTGATGTCGGCGGCCCAACTCGCGATGTAAACTGCGCGGCCTAAATTCTCTGCAGACGCGAGTGCCGCATCCACTTTTACTTTCATCCCGTCGGTGATAACGCCTTCATCTGCGTACTTCGATATGCTTGCTGCGTTAAGTTC
This sequence comes from Alteromonas sp. CNT1-28, assembly GCF_022348345.1. Lineage (NCBI taxonomy): Bacteria > Pseudomonadati > Pseudomonadota > Gammaproteobacteria > Alteromonadales > Alteromonadaceae > Alteromonas > Alteromonas sp. CNT1-28. The sequence continues at coordinate 106,615 of NZ_JAKREZ010000004.1, forward strand.
GCTAATAAGCAATTTGTCGCCATCAAGCACACCGTCAACATTGGAAAGGAGTAAAAGTTCAGCGTTAAGAAGCTCGGCAATAACCGTTGCGGCTTGGTCGGCGTTTACATTTAGTAATCTGCCTTGTGGGCTTGAACCAATAGAACTGATAACCGGTAGTGTTGACTGGGCTAATACGCTTTTTAGAAATGATGCGTCTGCTGTCGACGGCACGCCCACGGCACCATACTGGTCAGCTAGAGGCTCACACACCACCATATTACCGTCTAACAACGACAAACCAACAGGGGTTAAGCCTGAAGCCAAAGCCGCTGCGCATAGCTGCTTATTGGCAGAGCCTGCGAGGGCTCCACAGATATAAGGCATATGTTCATCGGGCGTAACCCGAAGGCCATCTATTTTTGTGCTTTGAAGACCAAGACTCGCCATTAGCGTTTCCACTAATGGTCCGCCTCCGTGAACCACTAAGACGGGGCGTGTGGCCTGCACGTCTTTTACGCTTAGAAATAAACGTGTCATTGCGGCGGTGTCGTCGAGTAATGCACCGCCAACTTTAATTACAATTGGTGAAACACTCATAGTACTAACCCTGTCTCTACTGGTTGTTTCGTCATTATGTTAAGGCACTGTATTGCCTGAGAGGCAGCACCTTTCATTACGTTGTCGATTGCAGCGGTAATCACTGCGTATCCAGATGCTTCATCTAATTTCCAGTGCAGATCAACAAATGGGGTATGAGCAACGTCATCAATTTTTGGAAAACTCTTGCGCAAACGCACAATGGGTTTATCAGCATAGGCGTCAGTGTACGCTTGTTCAAGTTGTGCGCTGGTGGTACCAGCTTTAACCTTAACGGTTACGGTCGCCAAAATTCCTCTTTTAAAATTACCTAAGTGCGGCGTAAAGATAACGGGGGTACCCAAGTAAGCTTCAATTTCAGGGGTATGGCGGTGACCTAGCACGCCATATGCTTGCAGGCTAACCTCAAAAAAGCTGGTGTTTAGGCTGGCTTTCCTGCCTGCACCCGATACGCCGGAAACAGCGTTAATTACTGGGCGTACGCTTTCATCTAGTAAATTATTGTGAGCAAGAGGTTTAAGTGCACTAAGGCTCGCCGTGGGGTAGCAACCCGGCACAGCGATAACGTCGGCAGAGGCAATTTGCGCTTCATGCCATTCGGCAAGGCCGTAAACAGCTTGAGCCAAGCTTTGCTCTTGCGTATGTGGAAAGCCGTAGAACTGTTCGAAGACATTCGTGTCTTTTAGCCTGAATGCACCCGACAAATCGAGCACTTTGGCTTTGCCCGAAGATAGGACAGGCATCCAGTCGTGGCTCGCCTCGTGAGGAGTGGCAAGAAAGATAAAATCGACACCGTCAGCCATTTCTTTTAATGCCGCATCCGAAATAGGCGTCAGTGTGGCATTAACGTGAGCCAAGTTGCCGTGAAGCTCTGCAATATTTTTACTCGCATCGCTACTATTCTCAGATACGTAAGTCCCCGCTAATGCAAGTTTAGGGTGCTGAATAACTAACTGAACAAGTTGTGCCCCTGTGTAACCACTGGCACCAATAATCGAAACGCTGTACATAATTAAAAATTCAATAAAAGGAGAAAAAAAACACTTTTTACCTTTGTAAACTGGTTGGGCGTAAATCCTTGCCTAACCGCTACCACATCACAAAGGTAAAAAGTGTGCTACCGCAAAAGCATAGAAAGGCGCACGCATCGTCGTACGCTATGCATCGTGTAGCCAGCCAGGGGAGAGGTAAACTCTTTATCGTTGCCAGTGGTTGAACCAACAACGCGAGTTGGTTGTGTCATCATCAATTCCTATCAAGTCGCAACTCAAAATTATGAGTTGGATGCTTTAACCGTCGACTAGTGTATCTAATCTGAATGTTTATGCAATAAAAATGTATAAATATTTTACTGGGTGATTGCGGCGACTACCCCACAAAAAATATAACTAATAATATATTTATAGTTGTGACAGTAAGTTGACAAGTTACGCAATAGAACTGAATATTTATACTCACTGTATGGCATGGTTGAGTGGAAATGTTTACCAGTAATGCACGTCGTTCATCATTAATGCGTAATATGACTAGTTACAGTGTCTAACTATGCAAAGCTGGTAAATTGTTACAGTATGTCGACAGTGGCCGTGAGTATTGGTTGTTAGGATTAACTCGGAAAATAAAATGGGCAAACTTACCTTGGCGCTTGTTGCGCACGATCATAAAAAGCCTGAGCTACTTGCTTGGGTTAAGCAGCACATTGATGTGCTCAAACAGTGTAATTTAGTGGGAACAGGCACAACAGGCGGTTTAATTGCCAATGAAACCGGGCTAGAAGTTACGCGCTATAAAAGTGGCCCGCTTGGAGGCGACCAGCAAATAGGAGCGCTCATCGCTGAGAATAAGCTTGATGCACTTTTCTTTTTCTGGGATCCGCTAAATCCTGCGCCTCACGACCCTGACGTTAAAGCGCTGCTACGACTGTGTTCGGTATGGAATGTGCCAGTTGCCTGCACACCCGCCACAGCTGACTTAGTAATAACGTCGCCGCTTTTTTTGTCACCCGACTACAAGCCAGTTAAACCGAATTTTTAAGATTGGTTAAGTCAACGGCCTTGTAGTTTGGTGGGCAGAAGCTGGTCTTTAGGTTAATTGAAACCTCGTTGAACGAACTGGTAGGCAGCATCTGCTGCCTTGTTGGTTATTCCGGCGGTTATATCATCAGTCTGAATAGATGCGGTGGCATCACTCGCCTTCGTTTGTGGCGCACCTGAAATATTAGCACTTACCTTACTGTCGATGCTTGGATTGCTAAAAACTGACGCGAGTAAAGACTGCCCCATCGACCACATATTGTTTGAGATGCTTTGTCCTGTCACATTCTCTACGGTCAAATCGATAGCGTTATACATTAATCCGCCTATTCCGCCATATAAAAAACTTCCCGCCAAGCTTGCTGCCGCGGCCGTGTGATTTGACGTGGTTGCTTCATAAATATCCGAAACTATGGGTAGGTGATTTGCAATGTTTAACGCATCAAATCCGTCTTTAAGATCAAGCCCATCGTCTCCGAAAGCGCCGGAATACAAATTATCGAAGAGTGTTGGAGTAGTATCACTTTGATTATTGGCAGCCGCGTTGCTATCACCATTTCCCAGAACGCTAGTAGTAGCATTTACGGACGTATCATTGTTGGTAACTAGCGATTGAAATACATTGTTTTGCAATGCATTTAACAGCGTGCCTTGCATGGTGGCAATTGCATCATCCGATAAAACCCCATTGACGCTACTCGTACCAGAGAGCAAAGGTAATGCGTCTTGAGCATCGCTTGCCGTATCGGTAAGTATATAAGGCTGTGTTGAGAGATTAGCTTCGCCTGATATTTTGCTGTCGAATGCATCAGCTTCATTCGGTTGATTCTCTATTGCGAGTAGCGATGCGAACAAAGACGGCAAAGACTGGCCGCTGGTTGCCGCTTCATTGGCTACTTCTGTTGAATTTGCCGATTTATTTTCAATGTCAGCAGTATGTAAACCAAATTTTGAAAGTAGTGCGCTGACGCCATTTTCAGCAGTGTTAGTTGTTGTGTTTTCTAAGGCCAAAACATCCCCTTACCCGCAGGCATATATTTGATTTGTAAAGGTTTTGCAAATAAGTTAAGCGAACGAGATTTCTTTTAATTTGTTCGTTTACACTTGCTCCTGTTAGGTCATGGATGGCACTTAATTTACACACTGCATAAAAACTAATACTGAGCAATGTCATGAAAGTTCGATGCCATATACACACACTAATCGCAATCTTTACACTTGGTGGTTGTGCCCAAACACTCACTGACGAAGAACAGGTTGTTCAAAGTAGCCCTACCAACCCAAATGTGTCGCAACGAGCTGTAAAGCCTGTTGAGGAAGAGCCGTCTCCCGGCGATCCCCGTTACTCACCCCCTAGGATGGAGCCAACGTCGACCTTGCATGTACCCACGGGGTCGCTATTTAATCCTGAGCACTCTGTAGGGCTTTATGAACGCCACGCAAGCTTCAAAGTGGGGGATATGATTCTAGTTAAGCTTGAAGAACAGACGCAGTCGGAGAAGTCGCTCGATTTTAATACAGACAAAAACACATCCTTTGATTTGTCTCCCGTCACACTAAAAGTGGGGGGAATTCGAATTGACGAAGATGACGTTGAGGTGGAGCACGAACAGGACAGTGAGTTCGCCAGCTCTGCTAAAACTAAGCAGTCAAACTCGATGAGTGGGAGCATTACCGTGTATGTTACGGGAATAACGCCAGCAGGGAATTTACTGGTAACGGGTGAAAAGTGGATAACGATGAACAGAGGAAAAGAGTACATTCGCTTTTCAGGAGAAGTCAGAAAAAAAGATGTGGATGAAAGTAATACCGTATTGTCTTCAAAAGTCGGCAACGCGTTAATTGAGTATAGCGGTACGGGTGAGCTGCAAGATAATCAGCAGCGAACAGTGATTGGCAAGCTGTTTTCTATATTTGGATAAGCGCGATGAAAGGCACTATTTTGCCAAGCTTACGCATCAGTCTTACTGCTTTGCTGGTACTACTTCCTTCTTTGGTTACTCCGCACGCATGGGCTCAATGGGTACAGGGTGAAGCTACGATGGCACTCGCTGGCGCAGAACTTAGCGACGTGAGAACCAGCGCCATACAAAATGCTATTGCTGATGCGGCTTTTCGCAGTGGCAGTACCATTTCCGCGCAGGATATCACGGTAGACGGGCTACTCCTTTCCAGCAAAGCCGAAATTCGTTCTCAGGGCAGAATTCAAAGAGTAGAGATCATAAGCGAAACACTCAAAGATGACGCGCTTACAGTGGTGGTGAATGTAAACATTACGCCTCTGTTCAATTGCACTAACAACGGACTTGCCCATCGCATTTTAGTGACCGAATTTCCTTTAACATCGCCTCAACAGGCCGCGACTGGCATGCTCTATTCATTTGGCAGCCACGTGTCTCAACGATTTGCTCAGCAACTCAACGGTCTTTATCAAAGTGGAGATGTAAGCCAGATTCCTGTTTCCCTTATTAACGCTAACACCTGGTTAACCTCCAGTATGTCAGACATTGATTTAACGGCTATGTCGACCTTTCTGCGAAGTGAATATGGGCAGCAGTTCGTGGTATTCGGGTTTGTAAAGGACATTTCTCTTTTCGAACAGGTGTCGCAGGCTACCTCGGTATTTGAAACTGATGGTGTCGCGCTTCGCCGGAATTTTACCGTTCAGGTTTACGTGCTCGACACTTTCAAAGCCAAGGTGATTTTTAATGATAGCTATCACAGCGAGGCCGATTGGCCCTTTTCTCAACATTATTCGGTGGATATGAGCAACAGCTTGTTGTGGCGCAGTGATTTTGGGCGCATGGTCCTCAATACGGTACACGCTGCTATTACTGACATTCACGCGGCACTTCAGTGCGAAACGACTTATGCGCAGGTCATTGATATCTCGCCTGACTACATTGCTATAGATCTGGGTAAAAATAGTGGGTTAGCCGTGGGCGATGAGTTTTCATTGGTTAAGCAACGGGCGCTGCCTGCGTTGGGCTTATCAAGAAAGCCGGGACTGTTTTCAACGAAGACTTTGACTTTGCAGGTGTACGAAGCTTCTGATGACGTCAGCTTGCTTAAAGCGGAGTCAGGTAGTGATAGCGTACATATTGGTGACTTTGTCACGCCGTTAACTCTCTCGGCGAAACGTAGTTTAAAAGAAAGTCAGCAGGTTGGAAGCCAGCCATAAAAAAGGCTGGCCAAGGCCAGCACTTTTTACGGTGGGTTAGGGTGTTACTGAATACTAAGAACGCAGTAAGTCACGTAGCTTTCGACCTTCTTCGCGCTGCGCTTTTAACTCAGCTTGCTGTTCAGGCGTTAGTACTGCAAACATGGCCTGGCGCTGTTTGGCCTTTTCAACACCAGCACTGACAAGGTCGTCTTTGTACTGGGCAACAAGAGCGTTCCAAGAGTCTTGTGAGAAAGACGAGCTTCTAATCAGGTCGCGCTGGGCATCCTTAAAGCTTCGCAATGTTTCTCTATTGGCTTTGGATGTATCCTTGAATGATTCACGAAGTTCAGCAAGATTTGTCAGCTGATCATCGGTCAGGTCAATGCCTTTAAACGGCGTGCCATCTCGCTGGTGATCTCTGTCGCCTCTTTCACCTTTACCGTGACCACGGAATTTTTTGCCTTTGCCTTCATCATCCATACGTTTTGCAAATTGTGACTTTTGCTCGTCAGACGCGTTGCGTCGCTTATCGCCTCTCGCCGCTCTTTTTTGATCTCTACTTTCTTCGCGTGCCAAGACTTTCGCTTGCTGCTCTTCACTTAGCACGTTAAAAATATTGTGGCGTAGTTGCGCAAGCGCAAAGTGTTTCGACTCACGCTCTTCAAGTTGAGTTTGTATAAAGGTGCTGATTTGTGCCTCAGAAGCAGTTTCAAAATCGAAACTTGGCTTCTCACTATCGTGATTTTCAGGTCGAGGGTTAGCGTCTTTAAATGCGCTTATGAGTGTTTTTATCTCTTCGCGTTGTGCGTCGCTTAAGCTTAAACCGCGAAGGTGTTTAACAATTTCTTTAACCGGTTCGTGGTGACGCATACCAGGGCCTGCTGGCTGAGCCAACGCAAGTCCACCTAAGCTAATCGCCGCTACAGTTGCACTAGCAATTAATAACTTTTTCATTGTCGTCTCCTTTTTGTTCGGACACGTTAATCCTAGCGTGATAAATACAAAAAGCAGTCAACACACTGTAAAGCTTCTGTAAAGGTGATGCCGTTTTGTAATTGTAAAGGTCTGAAAAGATATAGTATGCGTTTGTCAGTGTTTTTCGTTTAATTTAGACAAGACTCACCACAAGCGCAGGTTGAAGTTTATAAAAATTACAGGCACTTTCATGAATCAAAGGTCAGCAGTTCCAACCGTTAAAGAGTTTAATACCATGAGTTCAGATTTTCATTTGCAGTCTATCCTTGTTATTGATGATGACCTTGAGCTAACTGAAATGCTCTCCACGTACCTGTCGAGTATGGGTTATCAAGTGCAAGTGCGTAACGACGGCGAAGAAGGGTTATCTGAAGCTGTATCTGGACGACATTACGATCTTATTTTATTGGATGTGATGATGCCAAAGATGGATGGCTTCGATGTGTTGAAAAAACTTCGTGTCAGCCATAGCACGCCTGTACTCATGTTGACAGCAAGAGGCGATGATTACGACCGCATTTTAGGTCTGGAAATGGGCGCCGATGATTATTTACCGAAACCGTTTAACCATCGTGAGCTGGTGGCGCGAATAAAAGCGATTGTGCGTCGTCATAATCTTTCCTCAACGGGAGGAGCGGTGGAACAAGATTTATTTGTGAATGGCATCTTTTTAAGCCCAAGTAGCCAGCTCGCTAAAGTAGACGATGTGGAATTAACGCTAACCACAACTGAGTTTTTAATTTTGCGTTTACTAATGCTAAATACCGCTCAGCGGGTAACGAAAGAAGAAATAAGCTTAAAGATACTCGGCAAGCCACTGCAAGCTTTTGACAGAAGCATTGATATGCATGTTAGCAACCTGCGAAAGAAAATCAGTGCAGTAGCCGTAGATGAAAAAATCAAAACCATCCGCGGAGTAGGGTACATGTTAATTGTTGGAAGCCATTAATGGTAAAACTGTTACGCAGCATCAGCCCAACGCGGGCCATCATGGGCCGTTTGTTTCTGTGGTTTTGGGCAACGTTCATTGTTACATCGCTTTTGGCCATTTGGGGAAGTCGCCTCTTTTTTGAAGACCTTCAAGTTGTGCAAATAAAGCCTCGCGAAGTAGAAGATTTAAATCAAGCCATTGAGCGGATGCAGCGTGGGCGCTTTCAGGACCTACCGTTACATGAGACGCTAGATCGCAATTCACGTGGCGTGAGAGGTCGACTGGTTGCGGTAGATATTCGCGACAACCGCCTTATTTCAGGTGGAGGCCCTCCGCTTCGTGACAACGATAAAGAAGATTTACTGCGTTTGGTAAATCAAACCTCCCCGATTGCAGTAAAGCGCGGCGCATTCAAAATTCTCGGCCCGGTTTTCTTCGAGCGAGACAATTCACGCTTTGCGCTTTTTGCGGTAAAGCTTGATATGCCCGAAAAGCAAACTCCTCCGGTTCTGCTGTTTTTGGCGATTGCACTTATTACTACCACGCTTTTGAGCTGGCTATTCGCCAAAACGCTGACCAACCCTATTTTGCACATTCAGGGTTCAGCAAAACGTCTAGCAAGCGGCGACTGGCAAACGCGGGTGGGCAAGGCTGCCAAGCGTCAGGATGAGTTAGGTCAGTTGGCGCGCGATTTCAATAAAATGGCTGAACAGCTCGAATCAATGTGGGGCGCACAGAAGCGATTATTGGCCGATGTGTCTCACGAACTTCGTTCACCCCTAGCGCGACTGCAAATGGCGCTAGGTCTTGCCCATCAGCAAAATGTAGACCCTGCCACGTTATCTCGTGTTGAGCGAGAGGCTGATCGTATGGAAGCGCTGGTAAGCCAATTACTTACTCTTAGTCGTGCTGAAGCTGGCGAAGCCAACATGCAAAAACACGCTTTGTCTTTAGTACTCAACGATGTGCTTACCGACGCTAACTTTGAAGTGGCAAACAAAAACAAGCAGTTAAAAATTGACGATATACCCAAAAAGACGGTAGTCATTGACAGCATGATGTTTTGTCGCGCTGTCGAGAATGTTCTTCGCAATGCCATACGCCATAGCAAACTCGTCACGCATATTGCGTTTAGCGAAGATGCGCAGCATTGGTGTATTCACATTACAGATGACGGCGACGGGTTAACCCTTGAGGAATGTGAGCGTATATTTTCACCGTTTTACAGGGCAACTCTTGCCAGAGAGCGCGAGTCAGGAGGCGTAGGCTTGGGCTTATCCATTGCAAAAGCGGCAGTTGAGTTGCATCATGGACGCATAATCGCTGAACCTGCTGAGCGCGGTGGGCTACGAGTTACTATGTCATTTCCCAAGTTATGATTGGGAACGTTGATAGCACTCCGTAGCCTAACAAAGAGCGCAATTTGACTGTAATAGGGTATTTATGAACTGGACGTTCACGTCTGAAAATAACTTAGCCAGCACTTTTGCCACGTATATCAATCCCTTCTGGCAAAACAGTGTTACTCAGGGCCACTTCTCTGGGAAAGACAATATCAAGGTACGCTTTGCGCACTGTATCCCAGAATCGCCGCGAGCTACCATTGTAATATGCTCTGGTCGAATCGAATCTTATTTAAAGTACAAAGAGTTCATTTACGATCTCTATCAAAATGGTTTCGCCGTATTCATCTTAGATCACAGAGGCCAAGGCTTGTCAGACAGGATGACCCGTGACCCTCAGCATGGTTATGTTGCCGATTTTGACGACTACGTTGATGACTTCGTTATGTTCGTAGAAACTATTGTAAAGCCACTGCAGCAAGGCCCGTTACAGCTGGTATGCCATTCGATGGGGGGCGCCATTGGTGCACTCACGCTGCTGCGTCTTCCGAATTTGTTTTCAAAAGCCGTTTTAGCTTCGCCCATGTTTGGCATTAAACCCGCTCTGCCCAATTGGTTGGCGAATGGCTTAATTCGCACAGGCCTTGCGGTAAACAGGATGAAAAAGAAAGATGCGGGGTACTTTTTTGGTCAAACCCCGTATATCGCGTTTCCTTTTTCACTTAATAAGCTCACCCACAGCAAAACCCGCTATGCGCTGTTTCGTGAACTGTATGACGAAGAGCAGGATATTCAGCTTGGTGGCGTGACTACTGAGTGGTTGGCCGCGGCACATCAGGCTATGAACAAAATTGAAAGTAGCGCACGCGCTATTACAACGCCCTCGCTTGTATTAAGTGCAGACGATGACGCGATTATTGATAATAACCGTCAACGCCGCGTGGCGCAGCTTATGCCAAATGCAAAACTTGAAATAGTGCCCCGCGCTTACCATGAGCTATTCACCGAGTCTGACGACATTCGCGAGCGCTCTGTGGCGCGTATTCTCGACTTTTTGACAGAAGACTCGTCTACATAAGTGCAGCCAAAGCTAACATTTAGTTAGGTAATCATACTTAAGAGCAGCGCTTTCTATTTCACAGGTAATAAAAGTGTGTGCAAGGGTGATGAAGAATGGCGTTTCGGTATAAAATAAACGAGTTGTTAACTGTGAAGGTAATTTAAAAAAGCATGCTCGATATCGTACTCTATCAGCCAGAGATCCCGCCTAATACGGGAAACATCATCCGCTTATGCGCAAACAGTGGCTTTACGTTGCACTTAATCGAGCCCTTGGGTTTTGAATGGGACGATAAACGCGTTCGACGCGCAGGCTTAGATTATCACGAGTTTGCTCACGTAAAGCGCCACGCCAGTTTAGACGCTTACCTGAATGATGCTAAGCCAAAACGGGTATTCGCTTGCACAACGAAAGGCAAAGCATTTCACAGCGATGTGTCTTATCAAAAAGGCGATGCGTTAATTTTCGGACCGGAAACTCGAGGTTTACCAGACGACTATATTCAATCGCTTCCTCCAGAGCAGCGTGTTCGCATCCCTATGTTGCCAGACAGTCGTAGTATGAACTTGTCTAATGCAGTATCGGTATTTGTGTATGAAAGCTGGCGTCAGTTTGGTTACGAGGGTGCTCGTTAGCTTCTTTTTCTTTCAGAGTGCTATAAACAGTTTTGCTTAGGCGTGATACTTCGTATTGTTAAAGCAGTGGAAGGATAACAGAAGCTTTTAGGCCACCTGTGCTAGCATGGGAAAATTCAAGCGCTCCTTGCTGAATGCGCACCGCGCTATTTGCTATAGCAAGCCCAATTCCACTGCCACCTGTATCTCTTTCACGAGAGGTCGCAACGCGATAAAAGGGCTTAGCAAGTTCCTGAAGGGCATCGTCGTCTACCCCCTCTCCATCGTCTTCTATATCAATGATTATGAGTGTGTTTGTTACCCGAACATTTACGCAAACGTTTAACGCAGCGTAGCGAACTGCGTTTGATAACAGGTTTTCCAGGGCTCGCGTGGTGAGTCGCTTATCCGTCATCATGTTTATAGGTTCAATCTGACTGATGACTAGCGTTTTTTCTCGAGAATGCGCGTCAAATTCCGCCTGGCTAATTATCGGGGAAAGCAGCGAGAATAGGTCCGTTTTTTCTTGTTTTACCGGCTCTTGTTGCGCCTGCAATCTAGAATAAATAAGAAGCTCTTCTATAATGCCCTCAAGCTTCAACGACTCGGTTTCTATTCTGTTTAAATAAGGACGCAGTTCACTGCTTGCCATATTCGCTGCAATTTCATTGGCGGTAGACAGCCGCATGAGAGGCGAGCGCAATTCGTGTGAAATATCTCTGAAAAGGCGCTTTTGGTTATTTACAGCGCGTTCAAGTTTGTCTGCCATATCGTTGAACTCTGCACATAGTTGAGCGATTTCATCTTTCCGATTCATATTTGTCTTTACGCGACTGGACAGTTTTCCCTTAGAAATTTCGACTGCGCTATCTCTAAGTGCAAGAATGGGGCGAACAAAACTTTGAGTGAAGAAGAAAACGAGTACGGTAGATACGAAAATCACAACGGCAACCTTAACCCATAAAGGCGCCAACGTTATCTGTGACCCCAAAGTAGCTCCTTTATCGGGGAACAGTTCAAACATAGCGTAGTTCAAGCTATCTAGCTCAATGTCGACCGGGCCTATAGCAGTAAACTGCTCGCTGATTAGTCGCATTGGGCTCTCTGCATTTATATCATTAAGTAAACTCACATCGATATTTATAGGCAGTGGTTTATTTTGAATTGTCAATCCATCAGACGCATTGTAAAAATACAAATAGCGTTTTCGAGTGAGCTTAGGGGGAGAGTTGCTAAGCAGTGGTTGTGAGCGATTGCTCAATACTCGTGATAGCACCTCAGAAAATCGAGCAAAGTTATCCAGTTCATTTTGTCGTAAGGGTTCTGTGTGAATTGCGGCATAATTAAGTGGATTTACAAGTAACAGTACGCAAACTATGCTGACAGTAATAATCCAAAACCAAAAATATACTTTCACGAACAAAGAGCGCGTTACTAACTTCATTCTATTTTGTCCCCAACCAGCACATAGCCTACACCACGAACATTTTTTATTCTGTCCACTCCTGTTTGTTTCGCTATTTTTTTCCGTATATTACTGACGTGAACATCAATAGAGCGGTCGCCTTTTTCGAGTGGCCGGGCGAAGGCCAAGCGGCTAATAATCGATTTGTCGCAAGTGTTTGCACCGTGCCGTAAAAGAACTTCTAAAATTGATATTTCAGCGCTAGTAAGCTGTAACTGCAGACCGTCAGCCGTCGCCTGTCGACTTGCAGTGTCTAATTTTATGTCTGCAAATGTAAGTAAGTGTTGAGACTTTGCAGGTGAATACGACGTAATACGACGAGTGAGAGCATTAATTCGGGCTAACAACTCCTTGTGAACAAATGGCTTCACTAAGTAATCATCTGCGCCTAGCTCAAGGCCTTGTATGCGCTCGTGAGCCTCGTCCACAGCAGTAAGCATAATAATAGGAACATCACTTTGAAGACGTATTTTCTTAAGCGCCGCAAAGCCGTCGAGCTTAGGCATCATTACATCAAGTACCACTATGTCAGTATTGGATGATAGCGCTAGCGATACGCCATATAAACTATCTGTACAATATGAAGCCTCATAGCGATTACGTTTTAGATAGTCAGCAAGTAAAGTACAAAGATCTTCATCGTCATCAATTATCAGTACTTTTTGGGGGGGATTAGCGTTCTTCATCATAATAGTTTACTCGAAATAGCACGTTAACGATTCAGCCTTACACTTCTTTACAGTTAGCAAAAACAACTGTTGATAAAAATAAAAAACAATAAATTCAATATTTTGTGTCGTTTTTTACGCTTTCACCATTCAAGAGAGAATGGTAGAGAATACATTAGGCATTGAAATGCAATTGATAATAATTATCATTAAAAAAACTCCAATTAATCAAGTTTTAAAAATTTAAATGCTGGACTTACATTGAATTGTTAGCAGTGTTTAGCATCGCCGAGAAACTAAAATGCTTAGAAACAGAATTACGCTTTGTTTAGTTGCCGCTTCGTTAAATTTTGCAATGGGTGCTTCACCTTCTTTTGCACAAAGTGCGCAGGAAAAAACACAAAAGAACAATAACACGTATAAAGAGGCAGATATTGAAAAGCTGACAGTCTACGGTTTAGGTTTTGAATCAGAGGGAATTTTAGCGTTAAGCGAAGGTGAAGTAGATACGCTTATGGCTACTACCGCTGATGAATTGTTTAGGAGCATTCCGAATGTAGAGGCGTTACAAGGGCCCGGTCGTCAGTTTTTCGATTTTAACCTTCGCGGAAGCGAAGGTGCAGGAAGCGTTATTGTGACAGTAGATGGCGCTGAGAAAAACCTAGTAACTACCAAGCACGGAACAACCTTTAATCCAGTATTTCTTGTCCCCGAATTTATGAAATCGGTCAGTATTATTAGGGGGCCTGTATCAAATACGTTTGGTACAGGGTCGACAGGTGGTCGTGTTCAGCTTGAAACTGTAGATCCATTTGACTACGTAACCGCCGCAGACGCTTTTGGTGGTGAAGTTCGCGTGAATGGTGAATCAAACGGCGATGGACGATTGTTCACGGGAATTGTAGCGGGAAGCGTTTCGGACAATGTGGGTATACTTGCTGCATTTTCAGACCGTAGCTTCGAAAGTTACGACGATGGTGATGGCAACGAAGTACTAAACAGTGGCAGTGACAGTGAAAACTATCTAACTAAAGTGCAATGGGATGTTTCTGAGAATTTGCAGGTAGAGGGTGGGGTATCAAAGTCGAACATAGAATATCTAGGTTCAAACATATTTGCCCGTAGTAATGAGAGGCAAGATGCAGACTTTTTCAATGAGGTTGAAGATACAGGCGCTAATATCTCGATTGATTACAAACCGTCATCTGAGACCCAGTATTTTGCCAATGCATTTATCTCTAAAACAGACCACGAAGAAACTTTATTAGAAGGGAGACGTGGTGCAAATGGAGAGCCTGGAGAATTAGATACTCGTGAAGTAGAAACGAAAGGCGGACAGGCGTATGCGTCAAAGCGCTTTATCATGAATGATATCATTTTTGACGTTACAGCTGGGGTCAGTGGTTCTACAGATGAACTCTCTTTTGTTGGCGGTAGTGATGTGGGTGGTAAGCGTTCGAACTATGGTGCGTTTGCTCACAGTCGAATTCAATTTACAGAAAACTTCAACCTTGTACCGGGAATACGTTTTGAACGATATGCTATAGATACAGATATAGGTACCAACAATGATGGTAGCGAGTGGTTACCAAAACTTACGGCTAATTTTAGTGTTTTACCCGGAGTTTCTTTCTATGCGACATACGCAAAGGGCCTTCGGACTCCAACGTTAAATCAACTACTTCTAGGCAATACACAAGAAACTTCTCGCCGTGGTGTAACCACGATTACCACAACGTTACCGAATGAAGATCTCGGACCTCAATTTTCAGATACCTATGATGTAGGTATCCGGTTTAATAGAAAGCAAGACACGAAGTCTCATCTTTATGGTTCGATAGGTGTATTCAAAAACGAATCTACTGAACGTATAGAGCAAGTCGTACTCGAAAGTGAAACAGTTGGCGATACCACAACGTTAGTAAGGCAAAACCAGAACGTGGGGGAAAGCCAAGTTCGCGGTGTCGAAGCTTCGCTTGAGTATACATATGCTTCAACCTTTATCGGCGCTACATATGCGCGATCGATTGGCGAGCGTTTAGATACGGGTGAAGACCTTAATTCTGTGCGCCCAGATCGCGGAACACTTTATATCGGATGGGCAGGTTTTGATGACACTCTGACATTGCGTGCTGAATTAGAAGTGTTGGGTTCCAAAGACGAAGTCGGTGAAAATCAGAATGTCACTGGTGATGACTCAGAAGCTGCGCAAGTGATGAATCTTTTCGGTGCTTATCAAATAAATGAGAAGCTTGTTTTACGTGCTCGTATTAACAACATTACTGACGAAGCGTATCGCCGTTTTGACCAGATTGATAACTCAATTGGCAGAAACGCTAGGCTAGAGATGGCATTTGCTTTTTAACCAATGAAAAAAGCACTGACACTTTTACACCGGTGGGTTGGTTTTCCCATCGGTGTTTTATTTATTGTTACTTTAGGCTCAGGTCTTATCACGGGTGTTGTTGACTATATATCTGTGGATAGAGATTTCGGTCAAAAATATCACAGATTAAGTAATTCAGAACTCTCTGCTCACCTACGTGCTCTGCATGAGCGCCACTCTGGTTATAGATCGATAAAAGTACCTCAGCCCAGTAGCCCCGTGTTTGAAGTCGCACTTCGCGGTGAAAAATACATCTATTCAGCGGTAGAACTTCAGTTACTTGACCATGAAGTATCTACTCAGAACAGTTTTTCCAGCTTTGTGTTGGGACTTCATAGAAATTTCCTTATCGGTAGGCAGCAAATAGCAGGTTTGGCAGGTAAAGAATGGGTGGCTTGGGTAGGGCTTGTTGCACTAGCTATCAGCTTATTGGGTGTTTATTTGTGGTGGCCTCATCGGAAAACATTCAAGTTGAAGCGTCTTGTGCCTACCGCAAATAAGAACTCTCACTATTTCTTTGCACACCTTAGCGGCGGTATTGTTACTGTGGCTTTTGTGCTTTTGTTCTCGATCACTGGCGCGGCCATTACTTATCGAAGCGTGGCTCAAAGCATATTAAAAGAAGAAGCACCTATTGCGCATGTAATACCAGAGTATATGGTCACGCCATGGATAGACATGCTGAACCTAGCAGAAAATCGCTTTGAAGACCCGCAATTGATGAGTGTTGGAACCGTGCGTGCCAGAGGAAGCAACAGTTTCTATTCAGGTGCGCTACAGCTTAAATACCATACAGTTAACGACTGGTTAGGTTTCGCCGGCTCTTCGGTTTACGTAGATACAGCCTCTGGCGCTTTGCTAGGGCAAGAGGACTTCGGGCAATTAGCCTTCGGTGAAAAGCTTTATCGCTTTATTGTGCCTTTACATACTGGGCGTAATTTACCCAGTCTGTACTTGCTTGTAATGATTGGAATAATGACCTTGGCGCTTATTATGGTGCTTTCTGGAGTGATTAGTTTTGTAGTGAAAAAATCTCGCCAGAAGAAAAAGTTAGTTAACGGGTTCAACAACCTAGTAAAAAGAGAAGCGAGTTTGAGGAAAAAACAATGAAGCAATTAATTCTCACGGCACTGGTTAGTATTATCTGTAGTGTTATAGCAGTCAAATATTTGTCTAATAACGCTGCTAACGAAGTATCATCATCGCGCCCTCAAACCGCAGCAGCAGGTTCAGAGCGGGAAACTCAACGAAAAGGGATGAACCGCGAAGCAGTAGAAGGACTGCAAAGGAATCAAAAAGGCCAAAGAGGGCAAGGTGAAGGACAGGGTAGCAAGCATGGTCGCGGCCAGGGCGGAAGCGAAGTCACCCGAAGCCAAGGTAAAAGACATGGAGATAACACTGTAAGTGGTAGTCGGGGAGAACGAGGGAATGGCGCAGAAGCAAGTACTGTTCGCGGTGGCAATACCCAGCACAGCCAAGGGCCAACACTAGCTGGGTTCGCACTAAATAACGTGGAACAAAGTATCGCAAAAATGACGCGGAAGCTTGCTTTGACTAAAGAGCAGCAAACTATAGTGCGTGCTCTGCTTATAGAGTACAAGGGCAAACTGTCTGAAAAGAGAAAAGTGTTTACTGAAGCCAGAGAGGCAGTGTTGACGCTCAATATCCTGGATGCGGACTATGTTAACGCCAAGGAGAGGCAACAAAAAAGAGCCGTAATCAGTTTTGAAACATTAGTCGCGCTCAGCACAGGATATCGAGAGCAGTTATACCGTAATTTAGACTCTACACAATCGAGAATCCTATTAAGCATTGAAAATCAACAGAGTGAAGAAATCTAGAAAGTGTAAAGATTGGTAAAGTCTCGTCAGTATTGTCGTTGATAGTGCTTACGTAAAGTATAGTGTAAGCATATTTTTGTAAGGACTTAACACGTTGAAGATTTCACTTTTTATTAAGTGCATTTTGGTCATTATCTTCCTAGGTGCATCTAGCTACGCTATTCACTTTTTCTTTTTTAAATCGTCGTCACAGCCAGGCTTTCTTTTTCAACCTGCAGTAGTTCAGGACATAGAGCTAAGCTTGGTGTCTACAGGTCAGCTTGAGCCCAAGCGCTACGTAGAGGTAGGCGCGCAGGTTTCAGGTCAGGTAGACAATATTCACGTAGAAGAGGGGGATATTGTTAAAGAAGGCGATTTGCTGGTAGAGATCGATGCCCGTGTATTTGAAACACAAGTACAGAACTCTCAAGCGGCGCTGGACAGCAAAAAAGCACAGCTGGCTCAGCTGCGGGCAGAGCGAGAACTCGCCGAAGTGAGAGCGCAACGCAATCAAAATTTGTTTAAGCAAAATGCAGTCAGCCAAGATGTAGTCGTAAGCAGTGATACAAACCTTAAAGTTATCGATACCAAGATCACGGCGAGCATCGCACAGATTAAAGCCGACGAAGCCTCGCTGGAAGGGGATATTACTAAGCTCGGGTTTGCAAAGATATTTGCGCCAATATCCGGGACTGTAGCCACCTTACCGGTGCGTGAGGGGCAAACCCTGAATGCTAATCAAAACGCCCCCGTGTTGCTTCAAATTTCCGATTTATCAGTAATGACCCTACGCGCAGAAGTGTCTGAAGCCGATGTGCAGAAAATAAAGCGCGGCATGCCAGTCTATTTCTCTACCTTGGGCGATAACAAGACCTTCTACCACTCTACCGTTCGTCAAGTGCTACCTACACCCACTGTACTTAATGACGTAGTGCTATACCAAGTGCTAATCGATGTTGAGAATCCTGATCGCACGTTAATGGACGCCATGACTACCCAAGTGTTCTTTGTGCAGGAGCAGGTGAAAGGCGCGCTTTCTGTGCCGTTAGCGGCAGTAAAAGGACGAGCTCGCAATCAATTTGTGATGCTTAAACAGGGCGATGAGGTGGTTCGCACGCCAGTAAAAGTAGGCATAAAAAATAGAACCCATATTCAAATTATAGAAGGCCTATCAGAAGGTGATGAAGTGGTTGTGGGTCTAGCAGACGGCACCGCAATGCCGGCCGCGGGTATGCGCAGAGTTCCGGGTGGGCAGCCGCCATCAGGCCCACCGCGCCGCCGTGACGGATTCTAATATGTCGTTAATACAGCTTAATGGCGTATCACGTCGCTACAAAACAGAAGGGTTTGAAGTCACCGCATTGGATAACGTTTCGTTATCAATCGATAAGGGTGAATTTGTCGCCATTATGGGGCAATCCGGGTCAGGGAAGTCGACCTTGATGAATATCCTAGGATGTTTAGACACCCCTTCAGAAGGGGAGTACCGTATCCACGGACAGTCAGTATCCTCGTTAAACCCCGATCAACTTTCTGCCCTTCGCTTGAAAACGTTCGGGTTTGTTTTCCAGCGCTATCAGCTACTGTCGTCGCTAAACGCCACTGAAAACGTGGCACTGCCAGCAATATACAGCGGTACGTCTAGCGAAGATCGCACTCAAAAAGCGCAACAGCTGCTTGATAAACTTGGCCTTTCAAGCAGAAAAGAGCACAAACCCGGAGAGCTTTCAGGTGGCCAACAACAGCGTGTCTCGGTAGCGCGAGCCTTAATTAATGGTGCAGAAGTAATACTAGCCGACGAGCCCACCGGGGCACTTGACTCGGCGAGTGGAGAGCAGTTACTGGCATTGCTTCGCGAGCTACACGCAGAAGGGGTGACTATTATTCTTATCACCCACGATAGTGCAGTTGCTGAACATGCCGACAGGCAAATACACTTGCTTGATGGGAAAATTGTAACAGATACCAAAACCGCTGCGCCTAGCACAAGTGAATCATTTGAAAAGAATGCGGCTTCGATACAGCACGTACATTCTCAAGAGCCCACACCGGTAGCGGTAATTAAACCTTTTCCAAGTATCTCACTTTTTTCAGCCCTATCTATGGCGTTCACTGCCCTTAGAATGAATTGGTTTAGAACCTTGCTCACACTCTTGGGGATTATTATTGGAGTAGCGGCAGTGGTGACCATGATGGCCATCGGTGAGGGAGGTAAACAGCAGGTACTTGAGCGCATTGAAACCATTGGCACGAACCTGATTTCGATTAGGCCGGGTGGACGAAACATGCGCTCATCCGGTGATATTGCATCGCTGACGTTAGCCGATGCCACTGCATTGAAAAGTGTTCCGGGTGTGGCTTATGTCGCGCCGGAAAGAAGTGCAAGGGCAACCATCCGATACAGCGAAAACGATTTTTCAGGACGTATTACAGGCACCACACCTGACTACTTTCATGCTAAAGACTGGGAAATGGCGCAGGGCGTGTTTTTCAGCGATGAAGACGTAACAAATTATGCACCGGTGGTGGTAATTGGAGATACGGTAGCTGAGACCCTGTTTGAAGATAAATATCGGGCAGTAGGCGAGTACATCTTGATGCAAAATGCATTTTATCAGGTCGTAGGTGTACTTCATTCTAAGGGCGCCAGTGCAGGTGGTAACGATATGGATGACGAAGTGCTCATTCCGGTTACAACTGGTCGTTTGAAGGTATTTGGTCGGGATTACTTAAGCAGCATTACCATAAAGGCAGAAAGTACCGAAGTAGCCACTCAGGTAAAAGACGATGTGCTGGCACTGTTGGTACAACGTCACGGACAAGAAGACGTGATGGTGCGTACCACAGAGTCACTGGTAGAGGCGGTCACGGAAACGCAAGACACGTTAACTTGGCTCTTGGCGTCTGTCGCTGCCATATCTTTGTTTGTTGGCGGTATCGGTGTAATGAATATCATGCTGGTCAACGTATCTGAGCGTAAGAGGGAGATTGGACTACGCATAGCCACAGGCGCAAAACCTCGCGATATATTGCGCCAGTTCAATATCGAGGCATGGGTAGTGTGTATCTTGGGTGGTATATTCGGCATTCTTTTGGGCTATTTTGTTGTCCTTATCGTTGCTTCATTCAGTGTGCCTGTCGCCTACACGCTAATGCCGCCCGTTTTGGCTTTTGTCACATCTCTCGCTGTAGGGCTCATTTTTGGTTATGCCCCTGCTCAAAAAGCATCAAAGCTTAATCCCATTGACGCGTTGGCAGAGGAGTAACGCCATGCATTCTTTTCGCTTTTCTGTGCCTCTTGCCGCTCGTTCATTACTGTGCGCGTTCTCTTGTATCGTGCTGACCGCAAGCTGCGCTTATTCACCTTCTACAACGTTGCCCGAAACTGACACGCAGGCGCTACAAAAAGCGAAGTCTGTGGACGCGACTAGTCAAATAACAACATCATGGTGGAAGGTGTTCGAGGTGGCTGAACTTGCGCCCGTTATGAAGACGCTTGAAAGCCAAAATTTAACCCTTAATCAAGCCGAGCAGAGGGTAAAACGAGCGCAATTTCTATTAGCACAAGTTAATGCAGGTGACTTTCCGACTATAACGGCGAGGACATCTGGACGCAGTGGAAGAGACCTAGAGAGTGGCCGTTCAAGCCACTCTACCTCAGGTGGACTGGGGTTGAGTTATGACGCGGACATATGGGGTACACGAGATGCTCAGCAGCGCAGTCGTCAGTTAGGTATCGATACTGCACAGTATCAGTTTACCGATGCGCTGTTAGACACCCAGGCGTTGTTTATAAATACCCTGCTTGAGCAGATTTCACTGCAGTCGCGGCTGTCTATTGCGATGCAAAACGTTGAGATTAGCGAAGCGCTGCTAAACCTAGTTCAAATTCGCTTTGAAGAGGGGGATACCTCAGGTATTGAGGTATCCCAGCAGCGCAATACCTTGATCAGTGCTCAGTCGGAGGTGCTGCGACTGAGCAATAGTTTAACGCTTAATGAGCGGGCATTAGCGGTATTGTTAGGTAATGAATCTATGCAATTTAATACGCCTGAACAAAAAGCGCTGCTTTCCCTTTCGCTAACCGATTTTTCACTGCCCGAAGTGGCACCTGTATTAAGCGCTGAGGTATTGAAGCAGCGTCCAGATGTTCAGTTAGCTATAGCGCAATTTAAGCAGGCTGATTTAGCGTTTTACGAAGCGTCAGTGGCAGGTCTTCCAGGCATGAGCTTAAGTGCAGATATTGGCGTTAGTGATTTACTGGACTTAGCGCAAGGGTGGACCTTGAGTGCTGCAATAAGCTCAGCAGCAACCCTGTTCGATGGCGGTAGATTAGAAGCTGCAGAAAATGCGGCGAAAACCGACGTGGATTTAGCAATATTACAGTATCAGCAGACGGTGCTTAGCGCGATAGAAGCATTGTTAAATAGCCAAACTAACTTGGTATTCAATCAACAAAACTACCGCTACGCTTTAGCCTCGCTCGAGAACAATCAGCAGCTTTATCGTCTTGCGGATATTCGCTACAAAGCCGGTGACACTGACTTTCTGAATTTGCTTAATGCTCAACGTAGCTTTTTCTCGGCTAGGCAATCTGTGATCAGTAATTATCAAGCCGTACTCTCTTCTGTCATTGCCACCTACAGAGAAAGCGCAGGCGCCGACATCACTTCGCCATAGCATTTAGATTTTCTCAAGCAGCAATACGAAAGCCCTGTGAACAGGGCTTTTTTGTGCGTTTTGTAAGGATTGGTATAAATCCTGTCTGAGTCAGGTTTCGTTCAGCTTCACTCATTAATATAGCCTGTGAACATGCACGAATGAGTTTGGAGAAGCATTATGAAACGTATTACCCTGAGTATTATCACCGGCGTTTGCTTAATGATTGCAGGGCAAGCAAGCGCCCATTCAGGTCATCATTCTCACTCGAATAGAGGGGCGAATGAAAGGGTCACTATTATTACGCAACCTGCTCGTCCGATTATTGACGTAGCCATAGGCGTTCCTGAAATTGGCCTGTACGTTAACGTCTTGCCAGGTGCGCATAGGGTAGAAGTTATCGACAATCATCGTTATTACGTTGCTAATAATCATTACTATCGCAAGCATGGGAATCGCTATGTGGTTGTCGATTCACCCTACAAAAAGGTGAAAAAAGTGAAGCACCACAAGCGCAGTCACGCTGGATATCACGACAACACTAAAGTGATCGTGGTAAGAGAAGGCCGCTAAATTCAGGTTAACAAGCTGGAAAAGATAGGAATAGTGGGGCTTTAAGAGGCTGATGGTTTTTGCTACTAAGCAAAAACCATCAAGTATTCACTAGGCTTCTTTTTTGAGGTCTCGACCAAGCAGAGCTAAGGCCGCCTCTTTAGGGGATTTCCCATGATAAAGCACAGCATAAATTTGTTCACAAATAGGCATTTCTACGCCTACTTTCTTAGATAAAATGTGCACTTCTTCAGTGTTGCGATATCCCTCAACCACTTGTCCGATTTCGTCAATAGCAACATCGACACTCTTGCCTTGACCCAAAGCCAGCCCAAAGCGACGATTGCGCGATTGATTGTCGGTGCAAGTCAAAACTAAATCGCCAAGACCCGCCATACCCATAAAGGTTTCTGGATTTGCACCCAGCTTCACGCCCAAACGGGTAAGCTCTGCCAAACCTCGGGTGATCAGCGCCGTTCGCGCGTTTGCACCAAAGCCAAGGCCATCGGCTAAGCCCGCGCCTATAGCGATAACGTTTTTAACCGCACCACCAAGCTGAACGCCAGTAAAGTCTGAGTTTTTGTATACTCTGAACGACTTTGCGCAATGCAGCTTTGCTGCAAATTCGTCACTCAGCGTATCGTCAGTGGAAGACAGCGAAATTGCAGTAGGTAAGCCTGCTACCATTTCTTTAGCAAAAGTAGGGCCTGATAACACGGCTAGGGGATAGTCGGTACCCAGTATTTCCTCTGCCACATCGCGAAGCAGACGGCCAGTTTTTGGCTCAAGT
Source organism: Alteromonas sp. CNT1-28 (assembly GCF_022348345.1). NCBI lineage: Bacteria > Pseudomonadati > Pseudomonadota > Gammaproteobacteria > Alteromonadales > Alteromonadaceae > Alteromonas > Alteromonas sp. CNT1-28. The sequence goes on from NZ_JAKREZ010000004.1 coordinate 129,653, forward strand.
CCTTTGGTCGCCCAAATAACGCGTTGATGCGGTTTAAGCAATGGCTTTAAGCTTTGAAGCATAGCCGCAAATGCATGGCTAGGTACAACCACTAAAATATCTTGGCTGGCGGCTACCACTTCTTCTAAGTTGGCATTTACCACTAGGGCATCTGGAAATGTTGCGCCTGGAAGATAACGAGCATTCTCACGGTTCGCTTTCATTTCGGCAATGTGCTTTTCATCACGGCCCCAAAGCAGTGTGGGGTTGCCATTTCTGGCAAGACAAAAAGCAAGGGCGGTGCCGTAAGACCCCGCCCCTAATACTGAAACAGACTCTGAAACCGAATGCGACTTCATGTCCACGCCTTTCATGTTCACCTAATTAGGCGTCCATTTTTGGCGCTTCGCCCTGCGCTTGCTGTGCACGTTTTTGCACGTAAGCTGCAAAGATAGCGTCGAAGTTTACAGGCGCTAGGTTAAGTGGAGGGAATGTTCCACGGTTAACCAAGTTAGAAATGGTTTCACGCGCATATGGGAAAAGCATGTTCGGGCAGAACGAGCCCAACGTGTGCGCTTTGTTTTGGTCTGGCATTTCGCCAATAGCGAAGATACCTGCTTGTTGCACTTCACAAAGGAATGCTGTTTCTTCACCAAGTGTTGCCGTAACGGTAACTGAAAGTACAACTTCAAATACATTTTCTTCTAGCTTGTTAGTGCTAGTGTCGATGTCTAGTTTAATTTCAGGCTTCCACTCTTTAGTGAAAATAGCTGGCGCGTTTGGAGACTCAAAAGAAATGTCTTTTGTGTAGATACGCTGAATATTGAACTGAGCACTCTGTTGCGCTTGTGCGCCCGCTGCTTCGCCGTTATTTGTCTGATTTTCGTCAGCCATGGTATTTCCTATTTAATTGTCGTTTTAATTTAATGTAGTGCGTTGCTGTATGCGCTGACGCTTTACGCCAAACCCAACATTGGATTTAGTTTGCTTTGTGCTTCCAAAGCCATCATATCGTCACAGCCACCAACGTGCTGATCGTCAATGAAAATTTGCGGAACAGTCCAGCCGCCGTTTGCGCGTTCAATCATCTCGTCGCGCAGTTCAGGCTTAACATCTATTGGGTATTCAATAAATTCTACACCTTTTTGCGTTAGCAATGCTTTTGCACGGTGGCAGTAAGGGCAGTGGCCCTTGGTGTAAAGTTCTACTTTGCTCATAAAGGTTACCTGTTATTTAGAAACGGGAAGGCTGGCACTTTGCCACGCGTTCATTCCGCCTTTTAATACACTCACATTCGCGAAGCCATCTTTAAGCATCGCATTTGCTGTACCACGAGCCTGATTACCCATAGCGCATACTACGATAATGGGTTTGTCTTTACTGTTTTCAAGTTTCTTGAAGTTTTTCTCACGCAACTCTTCAGGTTTAATTTGTCTGGCACCCAAAATATGGCCAGCTTTAAACTCTTTCGCAGGGCGTGTATCTAGCACTATCGCATCGTCTTTATTCATCAAAACCGTTGCTTCGTGCGTGCTTAATTCTTTTACTGAAGATGTCCATGCACTGATATAGCTAAATATCAACATGGCAATCAGCGCAACCCAAATACCAGCAAGAATAAAGTTGTTGCTAGCAAATTCAATTAGTTGATCCATTACCTCTAACCCTGTCTACAGACCATGAAAAGAGTGCAAAGTATATAGAAAAATGGGCGAGAAACCAGCTTACCTTTCAGTATGATTGATGTCAGTCATAGCGGGTTTACGCCAAATACTTTAGATGATTGATATTACGAACAAATTGCACTGGGCATATGGAGGAGCGTCAGATACACTGGAAAACGTTGTTAACAGCAACGATGAAACACATTAGGTCATCAATGAAAAAGTTAAGGTTCTAGGCGCACGTATGTCAGTACGATTATTTCTTTCAATCATTGGGTGCATAGTTGCCCTTGCAATTATGCCGATTGGAAGTGGTGCTATTGCACAAGAAGGCGGTGCGAATAGTCAAAAAGAAAAACTAGCTGAGTTACAGGCCGAACTGCGCGCTCGACAGCAAGTATTAGAGAACAATAGAGCCAGTGCACAGGAATTGGAAAATGTGCTGAAGGCCTCTGAACTCGAAATCGCTAAAGTGGCGAAAGCACTATCCAGCACCCGACAGTCACTTAAAAACATTGAGCAAGAACAAGCGAAGCTCGAGGAAGAACAAGAAGGGCTTAAAACGGCTATCCGTAAACAGCAGTCACTTTTATCGAGCCAGCTTAAAAGTGCATTTATGGCGGGGCATTACGACTACGCGAAAATGCTGTTTTACCAAGATGACGCGCGAACCTTCGAGCGTGTCATCACCTATTATCAATACGTGGCAAAAGCGCGCCAAAAAGAGATTGAGAGCTTTAGGGGAAATGTTGCTAGGCTTGAAGAAGTTAACGCAGAGCTTAGCGAAAAAGCCTTGTCACTTGCCGCTTTGAAAGATGAGCAAGAAGGTCAGCGAGCAGTACTTATAACCCGCCAGGACGATAGAAAAGCAACGCTTAAGAAAATAAACAAAACCATAGCCTCTGAAAACCAGCGTATTGCGTCGCTACAAGCTGATGAAAAAGCGCTGAAAGACGCCATTGAAGCGGCTCGGATTGCCGCAGAACGGGCTGCCCGTGAAGCCGAAGTGAGTATGGATGGACTTGCCAAATTAAAAGGTAAGCTGGCAGCGCCTGTAAAAGGCAGAATACGAAACTTATTTGGTAGTCGCCGCCAAGGGCAAGTGTCTTGGAAAGGCATTGTGATAGATGGTGCCGAGGGCGACCCTGTAAACAGCATTGCGCCTGGAAAAGTGTTGTACGCCGATTGGTTGCGCGGATTTGGTCTGGTCGCTATTGTCGATCATGGCGAAGGGTATATGAGTGTTTACGGTCACAACCAAGCGTTACTCAAGCAAGCTGGCGATGATGTCAGGCAAGGTGAACGCATAGCCCTTGTGGGCCGAAGTGGTGGTCAGGAATATCCTAACCTTTACTTTGAAATTCGTCATAAAGGCAAGGCGCTAAATCCAAGCTCTTGGCTAGACTAGGCAGGTTAATCCTAGATTGACAGAAACTAAGTTGAAACTGAATCAGTTGTTGGTATTCTAGAAAAAACACAGCATTGTGTAGTGTGCGCTTAATAATAATGATGAAAAACGGATGTGACTTAGATGCTTTTGCGTCTGCTAATGCCTTGTATAATCTTTGTTTTATGCGGGCTAACTAGCCTTCAAGTAAAAGCAAAGTCAGACATAATTATAATATTAGATGACCTGGGATACAGGCCGTCCGATGTCGCTGCTTTTTCTCTCCCTAAAGAAATTACCTTTTCTATACTTCCGCAAACGCCGCTGGCTTCTGAAATTGCGCTCCGCGCTGAGCAAGAAGGCAGGGCTGTTATGCTGCATATGCCTATGCAGGCGCAAAGTGGAAAGGACATGGGGCCCCTTGGGTTAACCACTGACATGTTCGCAGGTGCCATTACTTACAATTTGAGAAAGGCAATGAAGAGCGTGCCGAACGCGGTTGGTGTGAATAATCATATGGGAAGTGCGTTCACGGGTCAGCAAAAAGGAATGGAAGCGCTCCTACAAGAAGTGAAACGCCAAGGCTTGTTTTTTGTGGATAGCCGAACCACGGTACTCACAAAAGGTGAAGAAATTGCGCAGCGGTTAGGTGTGCCTAGCGCAAGCAGACAGGTGTTTCTGGACCATAAGCTTGAGCCTGCATTCTTACTTAAGCAGTTCAACCACATGAAACGTATTGCTAAAAAGAATGGTCATGTTGTTGTGATTGGTCATCCCCACCCAGAAACCGTCGATTTCTTGAAAACTCATTTACCCTCACTTGAAAAAGAAGGTTTAACCCTTACCTCAGTAACCGACTATTTTTCGCATGCGCCAAAAGTGGCCAAGCAGTTTGGTAAAGAGCGCGATCAAACGGCTTCACTTAATAACGCCGATATGAAGGATAGCAAAGTAAGCATGACTGAAGAAAATGCCTTACACAGCAGTGGGCTAATGCACAGCTCCGCAGAAAAAGGCATTGCTGAGCGTTTGGAAACAGCGCCAAACGAATAGCTTTTTTGCCCCATTTTATACGTAGTTAGTTCATTTTCATCTCGTTAAGATCAAAATTTAATGTGGGAACGTTTCTCATTTCTGTGAGTCTGTTATAATATAACGTCTCTGGCGAATAGTTCGCGAACTCATTTTTTCACGGTGGTAATTAGGGTAATGACTCCAATTGACGAGAATCCAACAAAACTAGACAAACTTGGCATCTGGGTGTCGAGCTTGTGTGCGTTGCATTGCCTCGCGCTACCTGTTTTGGTGCCTCTGCTGCCGCTGATCGGTTCTAGCTTTTTTGCACAAGTGTGGTTTGAGAGAACGATATTAACCTTTTCGTTAATTGTAGGTGCAGTCGCCTTGGTTAGCGGTGCAATTCGCTATCATGGCAAATACTACCCGCTTGCATTGCTGTTTACGGGTGGCGCTATCTATTGGCACAAAGATATTTTTGGGCATCACTACGAACCCTTTACCATCGCGATAGGTGCAGCGCTAATTGTAGCCGGCCACTGGGTGAATATGCGATTGTGTAGACAATGTAAGTGCTGCAAGAATACGGTGTTTTCAGACCACCTTTCAACTGAATTTAAGTAGTCAACTAAGCTGCAATTCAAGTAAAGCATTCCAAAAAAAAACGAGCCAATGGCTCGTTTTTTTATAGTGTGAGTCTGTATCAGATACGCGTTCTACAGACTTTTCGCATTGAAAAAGTAGGGGTTAATGCGACAACACACTAAGCGCTACATCGGGCACGTTAGTGAATATGCCCGTCACTCCCCACTCGTTAAGCATAAGCATGTCTCTCGGCTCATCTACGGTATAAACGAATACGTCAAATCCGTCTTGCTGCGCCGTTTGCACAAACTGCTTATCAACGGCGTCTAATGCAATGTTTACGGAATAAGCGTTCAGAGCCCGGGCGCTCGCCGTACAGTCAAGCTCGTAGCTTGCAGATAAGGCGCCGATCTTCACTTCGGGCCACTTAAGCGCAATAGCTTGAAGCCAGTGATGGTTAAATGAAGAGATAAGTAGCTTTTCAGCATTAATGCCGCTTTGCTGTACCGCCGCTTTAACGTCTTTAATCCAGCTGTCTACGTCGCGTAAGTGTTTTATCTCAATATTGCACCACTTGTCTTTTGGAACACAATTCAGTGTTTCGGTCAGGGTCGGTATGCGCTCTCCATCCCCAATGTCCATTTCTGTAAGGGATTGCCACGGTACGTCAAGTAAATAGCCGGATTCCCGTGCTCTGCGCGTAAGTGTTCTATCGTGAAAAACAATAATGCCGCTTTCGTGCTGATAGGTATCAAACTCAATGCCATCGGCACGTTGTTCGAAAGCCAGTTTAAATGCCTTTACTGTGTTTTCTGGGGCGGCTTTACTGGCACCTCGGTGAGCAAAAATGAGCATAGACATTTCTTCCTTAAAGATCACAACACGGCTTAATCATCTTTTGCATTATGCAACTTATGCGTGTTGAGCGTTTCATAAACTGATGCTGACGTAATAAGAATTCCACCTAACAACGCACTTAAACCAGGCTTTTCGTTAAGCAGAATAATAGCAAGGAAAACGCCATAAAGAGGCTGCATGCAGGCTATAAGCGAAAACGTTTTTGCCCTAAGGTGACGTAGGCTCGCAGCAATAAGTGCATGAGGAAGCGCAGTAAATACGGTACCTAAAAGCAATAGCATTAGCCAAGAACTGGTAGACGCTGAGGTTATTGCTGCACTGCCTACCGGCAACATTAGAATGCTAATAACCAAGGTCTGCCACGCCATAGCCTGCGCACCGCTGTAGTGCTTAAAGTGCTTACGATGAATAAGGTTTCTAAACGAATACAAGATGGCGGAGGCAATACCGATGAGAACACCAAGGGTAATGTCATTTTCCAGTGATGTCTCTGGCACTATTAAATAAACGCCAACGACCACCGTAACGGTAGATACGATATCCTGCCAGACCAGCCTTACCCGCTCAAAAAAAGGCTCGATAAGTACCGTGATTACAGGAAAGGTAAAAAGGGCAATCATGCCAACAGACACCCCAGCATATTGCATGGCGGCAAAATAGGTGACCCAGTGCAGTGCCATAAGCACGCCTAAACCGAGGGCAACGCCGTAGTCTTTTTTTGAATTCAGCTTTATTTTGTTCTTCGCCAATTTCAAAAAGGCAAACAACGCTATGCAGGCAAATACTGAACGAACAAGAGTGATATCACTGGCGCTAAGTGGTACAAGCCGAGAGAAAAGGGCTGTACCACCAAGTAAAATTACCGTGAAATGAAGTGAGATCAGGCTTTTTTTAACAGCATCCATAAATTAGCTGTCAGCGCCCTCTGACGAAGCCTCGCTCTTTTCGTCACTGGCTGTTTCATCGCTAACGTGCGTATCTTTAGCCGTAGCCTGTGCGGTTGATTTAAGCGCCATAGACTCACCAAGGCGTGTAACCATACCAGGGGCGAGGTCTTCAAAATCAATCATGTCTTTTTCGAAACACACCACAATGGTCGAACCTAGCTTGAAGCGGCCTAGCTCGGCACCTTTTTCAAGGAAAACTGCTGCTTCACTGTCTTTTTCATATGACCAGTGCTGAACGTTTTTACCCGCAGGTGGCGTAACCGTGCCAGCCCAGACAGTTTCAATGCTTGCCACTATGGTAGCGCCCACAAGCACCATCGCCATTTTGCCCACAGGCGTGTCGAATAGCGCGACAACACGTTCGTTACGTGCAAACAGACCTGGAATATTTTGTGCTGTAAGAGGATTTACCGAAAAAAGTTCGCCCGGCACGTACAGCATATCAGTAAGCGTGCCCTCAACAGGCATGTGAATTCTGTGATAATCACGAGGGGCAAGGTAAATGGTAGCAAACTTACCATTTTTAAATGGCGCAGCTACATCAGGCTTGCCACCTAATAATGTAGTTAGGCTAAAGTCATGGCCTTTCGCCTGAAAAATACTGTCGCTATGGATATCGCCAAACTGACTTACCGTACCGTCAACAGCATGGATTAGTACGTCATCGTTTTCGTCAATGGTGCGGGCTTCAGGTTTAAGCGGGCGGGTGAAGAACTTATTAAAGCTTCTATAATGCTCTGGTTCCTCATGCAGCGCTTCTGACATATCAACGTTGTATTGCTTAATAAACGCCTTGATGAAAAATGTCGTAACACTACCCATTTCTGCTTCTGCAAGTTTGCCTACAAGGCGTGAAAGCAGGTGCTTTGGTGTAACGTATTGTAAATTAACTTTAAGCCAATCTAACACAAAATATCTCCGTTTCTTTTTTGCAAGCAATAACGCATTGCATAGATAGCGTTATTGTATCGTAAGTCGTGGTATTAAGAGCAACTTTAGGGTTATGAGTGCTTACACAAAAGCATAAGCACGTGGTTCACACCAAAAGAATAAATCGCCGATTAAGAGACAGCTATTACACGTAAGCAGTGCGCGTACTTCTTCGGTCGCTCCAACGAGTTTAGCGCTCCAGTGAGGTTGAAACCTAGTGGCAGTTGTTATGCCCCGGGAGGCTGGCTGTGACTAGGGCGCTGCTCTTCCATGGTGGTTAATATTCTATGGTAGCTGTCGAAGCGTTCTGCGCTAATTTTTCCTTCTTCTACAGCTTCTCTTAGTAAGCACCCCGGATCATTTAAGTGCTTGCAGTCTCTGAATTTGCAGCCGCCCAAATAATCTCTGAACTCAATAAAGCCCCATGTAATACGTTCGGTAGGAATGTGCCACAAGCCAAATTCACGTACTCCTGGGGAATCAATTAAATCACCGCCGGCTGGCAAGTGAAGCAATTTGGCCGCCGTCGTTGTATGTTGACCTAGTCCCGAGTTATCTGAAATATCGCCGGTTAATTCATCGGCGTCTGGCAGAACTTGGTTTATAAGGCTCGATTTACCTACGCCGGACTGCCCTACGAAAACGCTGATGTTATCGTTAAGGTATTCATTGAGTTTGCTAATGCCTTCACCGGTTTTGCAACTGGTGAAAAGCACTTCGTAGCCTAAGTTTTCGTACGTCTTAAGCTGCTCTGTAACGGTTGTGCGTTCCTCTTCACTGAGCAATTCTACTTTATTAAGGACAATCAGCGGCGTGATGCCTATGTCTTCACAGGCAACGAGATAACGGTCGATAATATTCAGTGAAAGGGTAGGTAATATGGCGCTAACCACAATAATACGGTCGATATTCGCGGCGATGGGCTTAATACCGTCGTAATAATCTGGGCGAGTCAGGACGGAGTGCCTGTCTTTTACAATTTCAATAACCCCACTTACACCTGACTCAGCGTCATCCCCTTTACTGAAAAACACCTTGTCACCACACACTACTGAGTCTACTGTGCGGCGAATGTGGCAGCGAGATACTGCGCCGTTTGCGTCTTCAACGTCGGCGTGTTTACCAAAGCGACCAATCACAGTACCGCTTTCTAGCGTGCTTTCATCAAGGTTCGCCGCGCCCTTTGACGCGTGCTTTTCACGCAAGCGCTTGCTTCTATTTGCTGCAACTTGTCGTTTCTGTCGTTGTGTAAGTTTTGGTTTTTTCGCCACGATTCTTTTCTAGTTTCACGTATACTATGTCAATAATACCGTTTGTAGGGCATGGTTGCCATGTCTGTAGCGCAAAGAGGAAAGTAATGAGTAAAGACGACAGTAACCTTGTTTGGATAGACATGGAAATGACAGGGTTAGATCCTGAAACCTGTGTAGTAATGGAAATAGCGACCATTGTTACCGACGCACAGCTGAATATTTTGGCGGAAGGCCCTGTAATAGCGGTACATCAAAGTGATGACGTGTTAAACAATATGGACGAGTGGTGTACACGAGTTCACGGTGAAAGTGGATTAACTGCACGTTGCCGAGAAAGTAAAATAAGTGTTGAAGAAGCATCAGCGCAAACTATTGCCTTTTTAGAGCAATGGGTAGATGCAGGCAAGTCACCGCTATGTGGAAACACCATAGGGCAAGATAGACGCTTCATGGTTAAGTACATGCCCGAGCTTGAAGCTTACTTCCACTATAGAAATATTGATGTAAGCACAATAAAAGAACTAACGCGCCGCTGGAAGCCTGAAATTTTAGGCGGTTTCGAAAAGAAAGGCGTACACCTAGCGCTTGATGATATTCGCGAGTCTATTGAAGAAATGCGCTATTATCGTGAGAAAGTGTTTACGATTTAGGCATTCAAACATTGAGGTGCAAAAAAAGTAGAATTAAAGGTTGCGTTACCCCAAAATTTTTGTAAAATGCGCACCACTTCAAACGAAGTACCTCTTTTGTTGCGGGAATAGCTCAGTTGGTAGAGCACGACCTTGCCAAGGTCGGGGTCGCGAGTTCGAATCTCGTTTCCCGCTCCAAACTTAAATCTGAATCTAATCAGATACTAAAAGATGCACTGCATCGACTCTATGCGGGAATAGCTCAGTTGGTAGAGCACGACCTTGCCAAGGTCGGGGTCGCGAGTTCGAATCTCGTTTCCCGCTCCAAATTTTTCAGACACCTCAAAAATAAAAACTTATCTTGTTTTTAAGTGCGACCCCTTGGTGGGCCCGCGACCGAGTGTCTAAGTGCGACCCCTTGGTGGGCCCGCGACCGAGTGTCGGCCAGATGCGAATCTCGTTTCCCGCTCCAAATTTTCAAACATCACGAAAATCTAAACATTAGCAGATGTATTGATGCGCCCCTTTATGCGCCCGCGACCGAGTGTCGGCCATCGCTTCACAAAGCATTCAAATTAGTTTTTGCTACAAACCATAACCTCTTATGTTACTGAAAAGCACCGTGCATACTTGCTCAAGAATCGGCAAGTCGTCAGCTCTGAAAAACGGTTTAAGACCTACTTATTTAAATATACAAGGTGACCTAATTAACTGCGTAATCTTAAATTTATACGAAAGTATAAATTTGCTTGCGCTTATTGCTTCAGCGCCGATTCTGTCTGTCTTTACGCACCGTTGTGAATCCTTATTCATGACTCTTTGCACCTTCCTAGTGCGGTGCCGCCTTGATTTCAACCTAGTTCTCAATAAATCTACATTTTACGAGCTCTTTTGCACATTAAATGTGCATTCGAAAGCCGTTAGTTAAGTCTTTTTGAATATTAAATAGATTTTAGTGGGTAAATATGCATAATGCGCCGTTTTTTAGCGGTAGTTTCACTGTTTACTTGCTTTTTGATAGGCACACCATTTGCAAAATGCATTATGTAAAACGCAAATTGAAAACATATAAAAATAACCATCGCTTTTAGACTCCTCAAAAGTGCCGTACAGAGCACTCTGGAACGAAAAAGTAATACTTGGAGAAACACACATGGCTTTTGGTTCATCAAAGCAAAACAATATTTCTGCACTAGCAATTGCAGTAGCATCTGCACTTACTGTTAGTGCATCTGCGGTTCAGGCTCAGGAAGAAGCCGCTGTTGAAGAGAAGGATGTCGAAAAAGTAATTGTAACCGGTTCTCGCGTTGCTCAAGACTCCTCCCTGGAAGCAGCGAGCCCTGTTCTTGCCATTAATGCTGGTGATATCAAAACATCTGGTCAAATAGATTTAGGTGCCATGTTGCGTGAGTCGCCTCAACTACAGGCGTCACTGCCGGGGTCTTTTTCTGCATTTAATGGAACCCCACTAGGAGCAAGCTTACTGGACTTACGTAATCTAGGTAGTGAGCGAACCTTAGTTATGGAAAACGGTCGACGACATGTTTCAGGTATTGAGGGTACGGGCTCTGTTGATGTAAATACCATCTCTACTGCTTTACTTAGAAACGTGGAAGTCCTCACTGGTGGTGCCTCAGCTGTTTACGGCGCTGATGCGGTAACCGGTGTTGTCAACTTTAATATGAGAAACGGAGCCTCGTTCGACGGGCTAGAGCTTCGCACACAAACAGGTGTGACTGACGATGGTGACGCAAATGAATTCTTTTTATCATTGGCCAACGGCTTTTCTACAGATAAAGGTGATTTAGTATTCGCGGTTGAATACCAAGAAACCAGCCCAGTGTATGCTAGAGATAGAGACTTCGCAGGCTCTGGTCTATATACACAAGTAGCTAATACAGAGGCTACTCAGAGTGCATTTGGTATTGATTCACGCTTCAAGAATACTTGGGTGCCAGATTACAGACTTCCAATTTCAAGTGACAGAGGTGTAATTTCATTAACTGGCAGTGCGTTTGGAGATGTCGCTGGATCTGGCGGCGTGCTAGGTTGCGGCACTATCGGAACGTCCATGTTTCCAACGTGTCAGGTAGTGGGTGAAGACGGCACCTTACGTGCCTACAATCCCGGCGATGTTTATGCTGGACCTTTCGATGCGAGTGGTGGTGATGGTGTACCGGGTAGTCCCGACGCTGAACTTATCCTTCCAGAGTCTAAAAGAGTCTTAGTACAGGCAGTGTCAAATTACGAACTAAATGAATTCGTAAATTTCTTTGTAGATGCCAAATTCGTATTTAGCTCGACTAAAGAAACTAATCAGGTGAATGGTTTCAATGACGATATTCCAATCTCACTAGACAATCCGTATATTCCTGCAGCTCTACTGTCTCAAATTAATGAATTACAAGCAGAAGGTGAATCACCAAGCTTGGTAATGTCCCGCGATGTTCTTGATATAAACGCTAATTCAAACCCAGAAGCAGAACGTAAAACGTATCGTATTGTTACAGGCTTCGATGGTTATATCCCTAACACCGCTCTAGAGTACGAGGTTTTCTATAACTACGGTCGAACTGATGCCGACATTACTTCGAACTTGCGCATAGAGGATAGATACTTCGCTGCTATTGACGCTGTAACAGATCCAGCAACTGGCAATGTTGTTTGTCGCTCTGACCTAGACAGTTCTGCGCTTCCTCCTACGTCGCCGTTTCCATCTGCGAATGCGAATTTTGGGTTCTTAACTTTCCAGCCTGGTGATGGTTCTTGTGTACCAGTGAATTTGTTTGGAAAGGATTCAATCAGCGCAGAAGCGGCTAACTTTATATTCCAACCTGGCACTGAGCAGAACGATATAACGCAAGAGAATTTCTTAGCAGTAGTATCGGGCGACTCTTCTGATTTATTCGAGCTTCCGGCAGGCCCTGTTATGTTTGCTCTTGGTTACGAATGGAGAAAAGAGTCCAGTACCTATACGCCAGATCCATATTCTGCAGCAGGCTTAACCTTTGGAACATTAGACTCTCGTAACGGCCCAACCAATCCTTCTGACGGTGAGTACGATGTTTCAGAATACTTTGTAGAAGCAACTATACCTTTACTAGAAGGTGTCGATTTCGCTGAGCGATTAGAGCTGCGCACAGCATACAGAAGCTCAGACTACGACCCATATGGTACGCATGACGCTTGGACGATAGGAACAGTATGGTCACCTGTTGATACATTTAGTATTCGAACGACCTTCTCTGAAGCGGTGCGGGTTCCCAACATTAATGAAGCCTTCGCACCTACATTTGCGGCTTCACTTGGTGCAGGAGATGACCCTTGTAACCAAAACTTAATTAGTGCGGGCTCTGAGTTCAGGGAGGCGAACTGTATTGCACTGATTGGCGACGCGGTAGCTGATGGCACTTATGATTCTACTAACTTCCTGTCAGCGTTTGTTTCTGGTTCAACGGGCGGTAACCCAGACCTTGATCCTGAAGAAGCAGAAACCATCACGATTGGTACAGTGTGGAGACCAGATACAGAGCTCGACGGTATGCTGGAAGGTTTAGTAGTGACACTAGACTACTATAATATTGAAATTGATGGCCTGATTGATAGCCTTACTGGTTTTGACATTGCATCTAACTGCGTAGACGCGCCAACAATCAACAACCAATTTTGTGACGCAATTGACCGTGATGCTACAAATGGATTTATCACAGATTTTCGTTCAGGGTTTATCAACCTTGCAGCGGTAGAGACATCTGGTATTGATTTCCGCGTAGATTATGGCTTTGAGTTGGCTAAATTAGTCGACACAGACGGAAGAATTGAATTCACTATCAACGGAACAAACTTCCTCAAAAATGATGAAGTAAGGGATGTGAGTGCACCTGACGAAGTCACAGATGTTCTTGGAACGTTTGGGCGACCAGAGTGGATCGTAAACATGAGTGCAGACTATATAATTGGTGAACTCGTTGTTGGGTGGAGAGGACGCTACGAAGGAAGCCAGCTACTTCCAGGGCTAGAGAACCAGGATATCGAGAGTGATCCTGATTTTATCAGTCAAACTCACACTGGCTCTGCATTGGTGCATGATTTTTCTGTTTCATACACTTTTGAAGATAGCCTAGAAGTATATGGTGGTATCAATAATGCGTTTGAGGAAGATCCTTACCTTGGCACATTGTCGAGACCGGCAGGGCCTAGAGGACGCTTCTTCTACCTAGGCGTAAATTACACAATGTAACGTCTACACAGATATCAAAAAGCAGCTTTTTAGCTGCTTTTTTTATATCTCTAAATAGGAATTTATTTGCATCACTACTTCGTTGGGATTATGTTAATGTAACTTCCTCTGGTCTAACCAGTGGCGCGGGTTTAATAATCACTCGAAAGATAAAAAGCTCCCAACTATCAGCGTGAACAACTATGTCAAAGAATTACGTACTAAATACATATAACAAATTTATGAAGCTGCCCTTTGGCAAGAAGCTATTTAGCTGGTACTCAGCGCGCAGGGCACCTTATTTTTCTACCGTTTCACCACTTATCTCAGACATTAAACCAAACTACTGTGAAGTGCTTATTAGTAAACGTAAAGCGGTAGAAAATCACATTGGAACGGTTCACGTTATTGCTATTTGCAATGGTCTGGAAATGGCCATGGGGTTTATGTGTGAAGCATCCATACCTAAAAACCTCAGGTGGATCCCAAAAGGTATGAAAGTAAAGTATCCGGCGAAAGCAGACTCAGATATTCGTTGTGTAGCAGAAGTGCCAGCTGACGCATGGAAGCCAGGTGATTTACCTATTTCTGTTAAGGCGTATAACGCTGAAGGCACCGTGGTCGTCGACGGAACCATTACGGTTTGGGTAAGCGAAAAACGCTGATATCCCACTTATATTAAAAGGCCGCGCTTGCGGCCTTTTTTATGCTCTTTTAAAACATTCAATATTAAGTTTTTACTACAGCTACTTTTCTGTTTGACAGAAAATAAAAATCCAACTAAGAATAACCTTGAAAGCGATTAAGGCGCTATATCAGTAGTCTATTTCATTCAACAGTTGGTGTTGCAATTTTGTCTGTGTTTACAACGCAGGTATTAGCGGTGGAAGAGGTTAAGATGTCTGTAATCACAAAAGAGCAAGTCGCAAGAAAACCCTTTATAGATAAGAAAAATTACCCGTACGGCTTTGCCCGTTCAGGTGATTTTTCAATTAATGAAAGTAAGCTTCTTCAGGCTCATGGTAGTTTGTTCGCTGCACTAGTGGACGGGAAAATTACGCCAGAGAATGATGAAGAACAAGCCTATTTAGAATCGGCTCTTGGTCATCGTGACCCTGCAACACCGCAAGAGAAAGCGTGGTTGAAATACCAAGCCAGAATAAACCGTCCAAAAACAGCAAGTATTTATGGCTCTAAGCGTGCTGCTGAACAAGATGTTGACGATGACGACGATATAAGCGATAACAGTGATCTTGATATCGACCTCGATGATTAAGCTTATGCCTTTATGCATCTAAAACGTGTAAAGGCGCCTCTCTTAAAGCAATCATGTTTATTGTTTGTGCTGTTAAAATCGTGTAAATAAATATCCTATTTTCTGTCAAAATTACACTTAAGTCGAAATATTTATCCTAATTATTGCGAATATTGGGATATATATCTCACTTTTACGCAATTTGGTGTTTTATCTTCCTATTACCTTAGATATAGTCGGGGCATCGTCAACGTACGCTGACAAACCCCCCAACCCATTACAGGAGAAAGCACTGTGAAAATGATGTCGGGCGCAGCCATGGTGGTTGAAGCGCTAAAAGATGTAGGAGTGACACACGTGTTCGGTTACCCAGGTGGTGCCGTATTAGACATTTATGATGCGTTATTTGCGCAAGATGATGTCAAACACGTCCTCGTACGTCATGAACAGGCAGCCGCCCACATGGCGGATGGTTATGCACGTTCAACTGGCAAAACCGGCACAGTGCTCGTCACATCAGGTCCAGGCGCTACGAATACTATTACAGGTATTGCTACTGCATATATGGACTCTATTCCGATGGTTATTTTATCGGGACAGGTGCCGTCGAAGCATATTGGTGAAGACGCATTCCAAGAAACTGACATGGTGGGGTGCTCACGCCCTATCGTTAAGCACAGCTTTTTGGTAAAGCGCGCGGTTGATATCCCAGAAGCGATTGCTAAAGCTTATTATATTGCCAACACAGGTCGTCCTGGTCCGGTGGTAGTAGATTTGCCAAAAGATATTGTGAACGTAGCAGAAGAACACCCGTACGAGTTCCCAACTGACGTGACCATGCGTTCTTACAACCCAACTGAAAAAGGCCATCCTAAACAAGTCAAAAAAGCAGTTGAGTCGCTACTTAAAGCAGAACGTCCCGTACTGTATGTAGGTGGTGGAGCTGTAGCTTGCGATGCGTCTGCAAAGGTTATTGAGTTAGCCGAGAAGCTTAATGCACCGGTAACTTGTACGCTAATGGGCCTTGGTGCTATGCCGGGTACACACAAGCAATTTATCGGCATGCTAGGTATGCACGGTACGCTTGAAGCGAACAAGACTATGCATAATGCCGACTGCATCATTGCACTAGGTGCACGTTTTGATGACCGTGTTACTAATAACGTTGATAAGTTCTGCCCACATGCGGATATTATTCACGTTGATATTGACCCAGCATCGATTTCTAAAACCGTAAATGCGCATATTCCTGTAGTAGGTTCGGTAGATAAAGTACTTGACCAAATCTTAAGTCAGGTAAATAAGAAAGACTTATCAGGTCAAAGCGAAAAGCTGGCCGATTGGTGGCAACAAATTGAAACCTGGCGCGCTCGTCAGTGCTTAAACTACGCACAGGGCGAAGAGGTAATTAAGCCTCAGCGCGTTATCGAAGCCTTGTACAAACACACAGACGGTAAAGCCTACGTAAGTTCTGACGTAGGTCAGCACCAAATGTTTGCTGCGCTTTATTACCCTTATGATAAACCGCGTCAGTGGATCAACTCAGGTGGTCTTGGCACCATGGGCTTTGGTTTACCGGCTGCAATGGGTGTGCAGTTTGCGCACCCAGGTTCAACCTCTGTGGTAGTAACGGGTGACGGCAGTATTCAAATGAATATTCAAGAGCTATCTACTTGTTTGCAGTACAACCTGCCTATCAAGATTATCTCATTGAATAACCGTGCCCTAGGTATGGTTCGTCAGTGGCAGGATATGATTTACAAAGGACGTCACTCACACTCTTACATGGATTCAATGCCTGACTTTGTGAAGTTGGCAGAAGCTTACGGACACGTGGGTATTAAAGTAGACAAGCTTGACGAGCTAGACGCAGCAATGGAGAAATGTTTCAGTTACACAGATCGCTTAGTGTTTATGGACATAGCAGTAGACCAAAACGAACACGTATATCCAATGCAAATTAAGTTTGGCGCAATGGATGACATGCGCTTAAGCAAGACGGAGCGAACCTGATGAAACGTATTATCTCTGTATTAATGGAAAACGCCCCAGGCGCACTATCTCGTATCGTTGGTGTATTCTCACAACGCGGTTACAACGTCGATTCACTGTGTGTGGCACCAACCGACGACGCGAGCCTTTCGCGTCTAACGATTATCACGCACGGCGACGACAAAGTCATAGAGCAAATTACTAAGCAAGTGAATAAGCTTATTGATGTGCTAAAAGTGGTAGACCTTACTGAAGGTACGCACATTGAACGCGAACTTATGCTGATTAAAGTCGCGACTCGCACTGAGTCGGTACGTGCTGAAGTGAAGCGGAACTCTGATATCTTCCGTGCGCGTATTGTGGATGTGAACGTAAACAACTACACCATTGAAATTACGGGCACCACAGATAAGCTAGATGCATTTGCCACGACTATGGGGCAGTGTGCTGAAATTATCGAATCATCGCGCACCGGTGTGTGTGGGCTTGCTCGAGGTGATAGGGCGCTTCGTCCTTAAATTGAGTTGCGTAAACATCGACTCAATACTTCATAGTTAATAAACGAAAAAGGGCGCTTGCGCCCTTTTTCTTGTTCAGGAGCAACGTAGTGCGATGCAAAGTTTGTCGTGTAGGTTTGGTTATTCAAACGTGCCTTTAACCAAAGCCCTGCCATGCTGAACCAGCTGCCTGCCTTTAGCGATAACGTGAACAATATCCAGTGTTTCCCTATCGCACAGCACAATGTCAGCGTCACATCCAACATCGATTTTCCCCTTGCGATGCAGCTTAAGTCTCTTGGCGGGGGTGCTACTGACAACCGAAATGGCGTTCTCTAGTGATACATTGTGTTTTAATACCAGAGCTTTAAATGCGTCAAATAAACTTCCTACTTTACCCACTTCTAAGCCCACAAGCTGGCCATTATCATCGAATACTGGAAGGCTAGCGTTTCCATCTGAGCTCATGCTTAAACAGCTTGTAGGTACACCCTTATCTAGGCAATAGGCAACGGCCTCTGCAGCGGGTATTTCGCCCTCTTCAATAAATTGCTCGTTGGTGCTGGTGGTCATATCAATAACACCGCCTTTCTGTGTCCAAGCGATTCCTGCATCTAACAAACTTTGGTTTCTATTGATGTGAGTTGGATAGAACTGGCTTGCCGGAATATCTGTACTATCAACAACGTCATGCAAAACAGAAAGTTGGCGCTCTCCGTCGCCAGTGTGAATGTAAACAATACCTGCTTTGCCAGAAATCATGCCGCCAGTTCGTGCTTGTGCTGCAACCTCTGCAAGCGCCTGGACAGTCGGCTCGGCAGCTCTATGATCGGCAATTGCGACTTCTCCGACCCCGATCATACAGTCGATTAGCACAACGTCATCAGTAACGTTGCCTGTAATGGTGCGAGCCGGAAGGTGGTAGGAGCCAGTGTAACAATACGCACTGATCCCCTCAATGTTTAGGCCTTTTGTCTTAGCCACTAAATCAGGAAGTGTTCGCGTAGTTGCATCGGTACCTAATGCACCAATGACGGTTGTTACGCCATGTAAACTTGCATCAGTCAGCGACATTTGAGGCGTACGTGTGTGAAAGCCACCCTCGCCACCGCCACCAGAAATATGCACCAGACTGTCAACAAGGCCTGGCAGCGCAATCAAATTACTACCGTCGATAATGTTTAAAGAAGGTGAATGCATCGAAATGTTGGGGGCAGTATGTGCAACTGCATTATTGGCGATAAGAATGTCGACTGTGCCTTGTGGCGAAGGCGAGTAGCACTCTACATTTTTGATAAGCGTTAGCATTTAAGAAAAACCTATGAGAACGGCGGTGATAACAGTGAGCGACGCAAGTGTGAAAAGGCCGGCGCAAAACTTTGCAATAAATTTTACCCATGTTGTCCAACTTACGCCAGCCACACCTAAACAGCCTATCAGCGAAGCAGAAGTTGGAATAATTAAGTTAGTTAGGCCATCGCCTAACTGAAAGGCTAGTACCGCAACTTGGCGAGTCACGCCCACAAGATCTGATAGCGGCGCCATTAGAGGCATAGTGATTGCAGCCTGCCCTGATCCAGAGGCAATAAAAAAATTGAAGATGCTTTGAAACAACAGCATGAGCCAAGCGCTCATTACAGAACCGGTTTGCGCTAATGTATTACCAGTGTGATGCAGCAAGGTGTTTAGCACAGAAGGTGAAGTCACCTCGTCACCGCCAAGCACTAATACAATGCCTTTGGCCATACCTACAATGAGGGCGGCAGGCAGCAGCGATTGTGCACCGCTAACAAACGCCGCACTGATATCGTTCATGCGCATACGTCCACCAACCCATGCAATGGCACCAATCAGAATTCCCATACAAAAAAACTGTGAGGCAATTTGAGGAATATAGTAAGCATGAAAAATTACTCCCCACATTACCCAGTAAATACAAGCAAAAAAGGCGATCAGAATAAGTTTGTCGGTAACGGAAAAATGCTGCTCAGTGAGCTCATTTGTTGATGCGGTAGATGACGTGAACTCTAAAGAAGACGTCTGTTTGCTTACTGAAGCTGCATCGTTAAATGCTTGGTTACTATTTTTTAGCTGCTTTGCATAACGTAAAGTGAAGATTAAGCCAAAAACGGTAAACATAGCCCATATGGCCATGCGAAAATATTGGCCCGACATTAACGGCACATCAGCAATGCCTTGTGCTATAGCAACAGAGAAAGGGTTCATCCAGCTTGTAGCAAAGCCGATTTGCGTAGCCACATAAGTGACAAGCACCGCCATGATGCCGTTATAGCCCATGGCTGTCATTAGCGGCACTAGCACAATACAAAATGCAATGGCTTCCTCACCCATTCCAAATATCGCCCCACCTAATGAGAACAGCAAAAATAAAGCAGGGAGCAAGAGATTATCGGCGTGTTGGTAGCGTTTTATCAACGCCATAATGCCGTTGTTGATGGCGCCTGTTTGCATCACTATGCCGAAGGCGCCGCCAACGATAAGAATAAAAGCGATAACGCCGACTGCAGCGCCCCATTTGTCGCCCGAGACCATGCCATCAAAGGCATAATTAGCTATTCCCGTTTTGTTGCCTGTGCCATCGAATAACACAAAGCCATGGCTTTCTTCTGCATATCTGAAGCTATCGGCATCGAGCACGGTTTTAATGTTGCCGTCTGATGTGGTGATATTTTTTGTGTCAAAGGTACCAGCAGGAACAAGCCAAGACACTAGCCCTGCAAGCAGTATTACAAAGAATAAAATTACGAATGCATCAGGCATTCGCGATGTTGAAGGTGAATGTTGCAACCTTACCTCCGAAAGTGAAGAGGGCTTAACGCCCTCTGTTATCACTTAGTGAAAATAGTAGCTAAACGCAAGTGTGTAGCGCGTACCAAATGGGTCATGGTTAAAGGCATCAAAACCTCTACCAGAGCCATAAGCCGTAGGGGCATCTCGGTCAAATACGTTGTCAACAGTAAGGCGCAAGTCAGCATTCTCAAAGTAATAGCCCGCGCTGAGTGTTACGGTAGTCCAGCTGCTTACATCGCGTATATCATCTTCATCTTCAATGGCGCCCAACTCGATTAACTCATCGATTTCTCTGCTGCGTAAACGAATGATATCGTCGTCATAGCTGCCAGTATAGAAAACGTAAGCACCTACGTACCAATCCTCTTGAACATAGAAAAGTTCAGCTGTAGCAACAGTTTCAGGATAAAGGAAAGTGCCCGCTAATGACTCAATTTCATCAGAGCCAGGTCTATTGCGATCGTAGGTCAGGTAGTGAGTACCAGAAAATCCTAGCTCCAACGTGCCACTATTTAACTGAAAGTCATGGTCTACGTCCCAGTCGATACCTTCGAGTTCTTGAGTGCCCGTATTATCAAGCAATAAAATATGATCTCTAAACAGCGGTAACTCATCAAAACGCGGGTCGTCAAATTCAACCCAAGCGTTAAGAATTTCAGTTAAGTTAGCGCCCTCATCTTCAATGGTATTCCCTGCGCTATCGGTAACTAAACACAGGTCTTTCAAGTAAGAAATGCCAACCTCTCCCTCATCCAATACACCGCAATGGCGAAGTGAAGCATCGGTAATGGCACGGTCTAGAACCCCCGTCATGTTGGTATCAACAATGTCTTCGTGATCGAAGGTCCAGTAATCAACCGTAATCGTGGTGTTGTCAGTTGGGCTATAGGCAAAGCCAAATGAGTACGTTTCAGACTCTTCAGCGCGCAGCGCTGGGTTACCAAGTTCAAGTACGTTATTGCCGCGAACGCTACCTTGCCCCTCGCAGTACAAATCTGCAACGGCGTCGTTCGCTGAACAGTCGAAAGATGCGCGAGTCGTTCGCAGCTGCACGCCTGCTTGAGTCAAAGAAGGCGCACGGAACGCTGTAGACCACGAGCCGCGAAGTACTAAGTCATCAATAGGGCGGTAGGTGAAGCCCACTTTTGGATTAAACGTGCTGCCAAAATCATTGTAGTCGTCAAAACGACCCGCAAGGCTAATATCTAACTGATCGGTAATAGGAACAAAGAGTTCAGTAAAGACGCCCATCTGATTTCTGTCTGCCGCTGAGGCACTTGAACCGAATCCAAAAACATCGACAAGAAAGCTATTTTCCGCTCTCGCTTGTGAGTCTAAAGACGGCAAGTCAGTGATTTCTTCCCGTCTGAATTCAACCCCAGCTGCTAGCAAGACAGCATTGCCATTCCACTGCGCTATTTCACCGTTAATTTTGGCATCTAGGCCGAACATTTCGCTGGTTCCATCACGAGTGGGGCGTGCTTGTGTTAGGCCCAAGATAGCGTCGTTTTGCGCATCGCCTACTAGAAAAGGGTTATAGGCTGGTAACAGTGCGCCGCTGCCACAGCTTAAAATATCGTTTGTGCTGTCATACTGCGCAATCTCAACCGTATCACAGAGCTCTCCGTGAACGGCGGCTGTATATAGATAGCGGTTGTAGATACCTTGTGTTGCAATCTGTTCAGACTCACTGCGAGAGTAAAGGGCGCCAGCCTCCCATTCCCACTCACCAAAGTACCCCTGTAAAGACGAAACTAGGCGAATGGCGTCAGTTTCTATTTCGACGGTACGTGGGGATACAAATCGAGCATCGTATTGAAGACCTTCAAGTTCACGACCTGCAACAGTATCAAAGGAGCCTATGAACAAGTTGTCAATAATTGCGTTACGCGCGTCGTCCTCAAGTACGTTAAGAGCATCGAGTTCTATCCATGCTCCTTCTTCATCGTTTACCTGATTAATCGGTGATGGTGTAGAGAACGACGTTGATTTGGTATGCGAGGCAAGAAGATCTGTCCGCCACGTAATGTCGTTACCTTGATAGGTATAGGTGAAGCCTCCTGACAAGGTTTCTAGCGGCGTTTCGAAATAGTCATCTTCATTGGCATAATAGGCACAAATTTCCTCATCGAGCTCCGTTATTGTAAGCTCATCAGGACAGTTAGGTGCGGGCATTTCATAGCGGTCTAATGTGCTATCAAAGTAAATGTTGGGCTGCCCTTTAGAAAGATATGAGTAACTACTTTCCAAAATAGGATCGCGTGTTTGCGAAAAGTCGGTTGCCCTTATCGCTTTTCTATCGAAGTAGTCAAAAAACGCCGTTAAATTACTGCCGTTATCAAAATTTTTACCCCACAGCATTTGAACATTGAAGGCACCATGGTCGTTGCCGTTGATGGTGTTCTCGTAATTAGTTTGAAGCTCTAAGCCTTCATAATCGTTTTTGAGAATATAATTAATAACACCTGCAACGGCGTCTGCACCATAAATCGCCGATGCACCCGTTGCTAGCACCTCTACGCGCTCTACTGCAGAGGCAGGAATGCTATTGATATCAACAAAATTTTCAGTGCCAGAAGCGAATGAGCTTGCTGCAATTCTGCGTCCGTTCACAAGCGTTAATGTTGAAGAGGGCCCAATGCCTCGAAGTGACGCTGCCGCTTGACCGGGTGGTGTAGAGGTAGACGTCGCCCCACTTTGGGTGGTGTCAAATGTACCAACGCCTCCACGGGTTTGCGTCACCGTGCGCATTAGCTCTGAAATGGTAGATGCGCCTGTGCGTGCAATATCTTCTGAAGTTAGAATAGTTAGCGGCTGCGCACCTTCCATATCCGCACCGCGTATATTACTGCCGGTGACCTGAATGCGCTCTACAACTTCTTCTTCGCTCGTTTCTTGTGCTGATACAGATTGCGCAAACACAGCGCCAGATATACAAAGCGATAGGTAGCTTAGCGTGCCAACAGACACACCTAATTTGTGAACTAACGTCGATTTTTTCATTATTGTGATCCCCATAACGCGCACGGTCTAATGCCGCTTTTTGCGCGATTCAACACTTGTTTAGATAAAAATTTGCTGCAAGGCGCAGCGTGACCGCTTCAATGAATTGAAGGGCGCAGGAGCTACTCGTCGAACCACTCCGACAAGTAAAAGTTTTGATAGCGATAGTTGCCTAGGTTGGCAGCTTTCTTAAGCATTTATAAAAACCAGTGTTGTGACGAATTATGCACTTCGTCTGAATCAAATACTGTTATACGGCGTGAACTTTACCGTTGACATTAATAATTAGTTAACACTACGGTGAATAAAAGTCAATCAATTAAATGTTCCGTTGGTTTTAATGAAAGTTATTTTTTTGCGCGCAAATTTTTACTGTTTTAAGGCTAGATTAAAAGCACCGCTTCTATCGCTTTGTTATGTTTATCTTTCTGTATTTTCTGTGTTTTGTTATGGGTCTTCAAACCTTGTTTTGGCGGGAGGAGCACTAAAAACATGTTCAAGTATGTCAAAACAAAACTGCACATCACCGTCGACGTTTTTGTCGGGGAAAGCGGAAATTTTGTACGAAATAAATCAGCAGTCACTACTTAGATATCAAAATTTGGCGAACAAATACTCACAAAACAATGATTTTTTATATTCAAAATTAGTGAATGTATATTCATCTGGGGGTGAGCGGTTATATTCAAAAAATGCGCTGATAGATGCCCTCAATGATGCCGGGTTATCAAATAGCGATATTCGTTTCCTTTCTGATACTGACTACTTCATTTTGTTGGACTCCTTAGAAGCGCAGCAAACCGATGAGCTAGGCAATCGATTGCAAGAGCAAGTATCGTTAGCAAATACGAAAGGTAGGGCGTCAGTTGATATCTATACCGCATTTATTGAAGCTGCACATGCGAAACGACAAGCTAAAATTGCAGAAAAGGTGAACGCCGACACATCCGTTCGAACGACTATCGGCATTGTAACGGCATCGTCTCGAGACCCATTTGAAGCGGTAGACTTTTACGAGGGCGTTTTTCAACAATTCGACGTAGATGTAATTTGGATCCCATTAACTCCCGCTTTTCAACAGGCCGTTTACGTTGAAAGTTTTAAAGGCCAAGGCTGTAACAAGTTGGCATTTTTTAGAGCTCAGCATTCGCTGTTTGATAAAGAGAGGTTATACCCTGAGCGTACGAGCAAACAACGCTCATGGTGTGAAGACAACCAGTTGGCCATAAATACACTATCTAGTCTCGATGGCTTATTTTTCAACGGCGGAGACCAAAGTAAAACCCTTGCTGCGCTAAGTACTCCAACAGGAAAACCCAGCGACTTTCTTATTGAACTGCGTGATCTCTGGCGAGACGATCAGCTAGTAGTAGGGGGGACCAGTGCAGGAACAGCAGTACAGGCTGGTGGATACAACAATCATCGACCTGTTCCCATGTTAACAAGTGGAAATTCGATGGGCGTCTTATCCGGTGGTGTGTATGGCGTTGATCCCACATCACAACGCTGTGAGAACAGCGCTCAATGTGAAAATCAACTAACAGATGGCGCAATGACTATCAACCCTGCCGGCGGTTTAGGGCTTTTCAATTTTGGCTTACTTGATACTCACTTTTCAGAACGTGATCGCGAAGTCCGTCTGATCGCTGCCACAGCATCAAGCGGCCAATCGTTTGGCTTCGGTGTCGATGAAACTACGGCGTTGATGGTCGACGCAAAAGCGCCCTTTGAAAACGTGTCTTTCACTGTATTGGGCGAAGGCGGGGTGTTTATTGTAGATATGAGCAAAGGTAAAGAAGATATCACGCATTCTCGTAATGGCTCCAAACGCATAATTGCAGGTGAGGCGAGTTACTTACCAGCTAAGACTTCCGGACAAATAACATCGGGTGAGCTGAAACTCACAATTGAATCATCGGAAAAGCCAGCTTCTTTCAAACGCAACGAGCAGGGAAAATGGCGACAGGAATCGGGCAACCTTTGTCGTTCTAAAGGCATGATTCGCTGGCAAAATGGTGGGAATATTCACGTGTTGCAGCCTTCAGAGGCCTCGCGCTTTCACAAACTGCGTTATTGTGCTTATAGCAAGGTTCCGTTTGTAATTTACGATTAGGTTGTGTTTAAGTATCGCGCCCATAATAGGCTTCTACGCGCAGGGCTACGCCGTATGAGGTTTTAAAATCCTCTTCACGTAGCCATAAAACGAAAGGCTCTACCTCAAAGAATAGCCAATCGCGCAACATGTTGTTACGCCACCTAAACCCGCCATAGACTTCTTCTACGCGAAAGTTGGGTTGGCTAAGCCCTTCCACCATAAAGTGAGGAATAACGGCGTTATGTTGATCTACCGAAAACAAATGGTGGACCTCGTGACGCCATAGCCAGTCGTTGGTATCGTCGCGGTAGTAGTAGCGATTATTTTGTCGAACCAGGTGCTTTTTATTGATTTCGTATTGAAAAGCGACGCCCACCTCCGCACCCAAACGGTCACGGGTGTAATAGTAAAGTTCGGCGTCGTATAGCATGGCCCATTGTTTAGAAAAGGCAAAAGCATCTCTGTATCGGGTCATCGCATAGAGTTGGTCGCGGCGACCAGCACCGATTCTAAATGAGTAGTGAGAGTCTTGCTCAGGACGAAAGCGAAGCGCGATGGTCGTTCGATCGCGGTTGTTATTGCCGGTGTCCCTCGCGGCTCGTATTGTGTTGTTCTGTGTCTCGTCTTCGTTATCACTTAATAGTAAATCAACGCGTTCTTTTAAAGCCGGTAGGCGAACTCTTACCCTGAAGCGCAAATCCGTATCCGAAAGCATGCCACTTCTTGGCTCCCATGCAAGTTGAACACGGCCTTCGGCTCTGGCTTCCTTCTGTCCTGAAGCACCTATTTCATCTGAACTTTCAAACAAACCATCAAGCTGTTTTACGGTGAAGTCCATGGTGTCGGTGAAGCTACGCTGCCAAATATCAAACCATTGCTCATTAGGTATTGAAGCAGGTAAGGAGTGTGTACTTTCTTTTGTCGAGTTAGCGCGGTTAGAGAGCGTATTTTCTGGTCGAGCAATATCCCGATAGGTTATACCTACACTGGTCGCATTTACGGGGGAGTTCAACGTGTCAGCAGCTGAGTCAGGTGCAACAGGTAAAGCGAGCAATAAATGGCAATAGACCACGGTAAGGCATAGCATTGCTCACTAACTCCTTGTAAAAATTAGCATAGTTGAATGTTTCGACCATTCGCATTGGGGATATACAGAGCATGGATTGTCCCAACCAAAACGTCAATCTTTATTCATTGAAGTAAATATTCAGGTGAAAGCATCAGCAGGCAATGGCATACTGTGCCAATCGATGTAAGGGAGATTATTTTTATGGGTGGTATTAGTGTTTGGCAGTTGCTGATCATACTGGTTATTGTGGTGCTTTTATTTGGTACGAAGCGTCTTAAAGGTATAGGTACTGATTTAGGCGGCGCAATCAAAGGCTTCAAAAAAGCTGTCACCGAAGAAGACAAAGACGCAGACTTTGAACAAAAGAAGCAAGTTGAAGAAAAGTCAGCAGCAGAGCCTGTTTCAACTAAGACGCAGAGCGACGTTAAAGAAAAATCCTAATGTTCGATATCGGCTTTTGGGAGCTATTGGTTATCGGTGTACTGGCGTTACTTATTTTAGGGCCAGAAAGATTACCGGGTGCCATGCGCTCAACTATAAATACAATTCGTAGCGTGCGTAATGTAGCAACGGGCTTTAAGCAAGAAGTTGAGCATCAGTTGCGCGTGCACGAGTTGCATGAAAATTTGAAAAAAGCAGAGCAGCAAGGGCTTAAAGATCTTTCACCTGAACTTGAACAAAGCGTCGATGAGCTAAAAAAAGCTGCAGAGTCGGTTCAAGAACCTTATAAAAAGCAATAGATGTCTGACGCTAATAACCTTATTTCTCATTTAATTGAATTGCGTAGCCGTATTCTCAAAGCCCTTTTGAGCGTACTTATCGTCTTCATTTGTCTTGCGGCGTTTGCGCAAGACCTTTATAAGCTATTGGCGATGCCATTGCTTGAAGCCTTACCTGAAAATGCGAGCATGATTGCAACCGACGTTGCATCACCTTTCTTTGCTCCGTTTAAACTCACACTGGTGTTATCGTTTTTTATTGCTATTCCTTATGTGCTCTATCAAGTATGGGGGTTTGTGGCTCCGGGTTTGTACAGAAATGAAAAGCGCCTGGTAGCGCCTTTACTACTTTCCAGTACGCTGCTGTTTTACGCAGGAATGGCGTTTGCCTACTTTGTGGTATTTCCAATAGCGTTCGCGTTTTTTACAAGCGTAGCACCTGAAGGTGTAACGGTAAGTACAGATATATCCAGTTATTTGAACTTCGTCTTGAAACTGTTCTTTGCATTTGGGGTCTCATTCGAGATACCGATAGCCATTATCTTAATGTGCTGGACTGGGGTAACGGATGCTAAGTCTTTACGAGCCAAGCGCCCGTACGTGGTTGTTGGTGCATTCGTGGTTGGCATGTTGCTAACACCGCCAGATGTTATCTCTCAAACATTATTAGCTATTCCAATGTGGTTGCTGTTTGAAGTAGGGGTTATTGTTGGAGGATTTTACGCGGGTAAAACACCAAAAGACGATACATCTACTGAAACAACAGACAACACATAGATGTCAAAAAAAGAAAGGAATAAAAATGAAAACCCGACTGCTATCTCTTGCCACTATTCTGTGCGCGTTTGGGGCGTTTAATGTACAAGCTGAGACAGTTGCTGATGCATTGGAGAAATGTCGCAACACGGATAATAGTTTAAAGCGACTTATGTGCTATGACAGCGTCGCGAAATTACTCAACAAGTACGAAGGTTCAGACGCTCAGATTGAGCAACTACAGGCCTACAAGAGCAACAATGGTAATCAGATGAAGCCTCGCCCAGCGCCTGTCGCTCAGGGACAAGTTCAAGCCTCTGAACCTAAGAATGACTTTGGACTTGAACATAAGCGAGATTTGTCTGACGAAGCTTCTGAGATTGCGGTCACTATCGCTTCGATCAAGAAGAATGTGCGTGATAAGCATGTTATAACTTTCAGCGATGGTTCTGTATGGCAGCAAACTGATGGAACCTATATGAAGCTTAAGGAAGGTCAGTCGGTAGCCGTAGAAAGGGGCTTATTGGGTGCATTTTTCTTAAGTGTAGAAGGGCTTAACAAGCGCATGAAAGTGAAACGCGTAAAATAAATGCCTTGGTTTGATGCTGGCGTCAACTTGCTTGATAAGCGATTTGACGCCGATGAAGTTATACAACGAGCAAAAGATGCAGGGGTAGAAAAACTCTGCATTATCACTACGCACCCCAGTGAATGGGACGCCGCAGTAGCGCTATATAATAAGTATCCAACCCAATGCTGTTACACTATCGGTGTCCATCCTCACAATGCAAAAGATGTCACGCCAAGTGATTACAAGCGGTTACGCGAACTTGCACAACAGAATGGGTGTGTTGCAATTGGTGAATGTGGTCTGGATTTTAATCGCAATTTCTCACCACAGCCCGTTCAATTGGCAGTGTTCGAAGCCCAGTTAGATATTGCGGCTGCATTAGACTTACCCGTGTATTTACATGAAAGGGATGCGTTTGACGAACAAGTCGCGTTATTAACCGAGTATATGCCTCGTATAAAAGGTGGTATTGCCCACTGTTTCACTGGGAATGCAGAGCAGGTTCAGCACTACCTTGCGCTGGGGCTTTACATTGGTATTACTGGCTGGGTATGTGATGAGAAGCGAGGCGAAGCACTACGCGAAGCCGTGAAGTCTATACCTTTAAACCGTCTTATTCTTGAAACAGATGCGCCTTATCTGTTTCCCAAAACCCTTCGACCGAGAAAAAGTAATAACGAACCTGCTTTTCTACCCCATATCGCTAAACAATTAGGCGAATATCTGCAAGTTGAGACTGATAAATTACGTATTAGCAGTTATGCTAATAGCTGTGAGTTGTTTTCTCTCAGCTAAACATAGGTTTATATGCAGACAAATCTGAAAGCGATGCGCAAGTATGATGCGGGTCTTATTCTTATCACCCTAGTGGCCGTCGTTGCATTTGTTTCTGTGTTGTTTAGTTTGTCTCCTAACACCAGTGCAACACCACGTTTCTCGCAGCTTACTTATCTCAATGTAGATAATGGCAATGCGCTCGATTTTACTACCATTACTCAAACGCCGCTTACGGACTGGACACCAATATCTTCACCCATTAACTTGGGTATGAACACAAACGTACATTGGTTTTCAATGGTCATTGCGCCAACACAAAGCAATGAAAGTCGATTTCTATTGCACATCGACTATCCCCTTTTAGATAGTTTAGACGTTGCGATTTACAGCCAAATAGGCAGCACGCCTATTGCTACTTATTCAGGTGGCGATGGCCTGCACTTTGACAACCGGCCCGTTTCTCATGTGAAGCCACTATTCCCCCTACCAGTAAGCGCTCAGTCGCAGCGGGTGATTATTCGAGTACAAACCTCTGGCAGCGTCCGCCTTCCCATTCGTATATGGGAAGAAACAGAGTTTATTGCCTATACATCAAGCCGTAACCTGGCATTGGGGATATTTTTTGGCATCTTGGTAGCAATGGGCGTGAGTAACGCATTTTTAACGGTAACGACAAGTAACGTGTCGTTCCTTTATTACTCTGGCTATGTAATGAGTTTGGCGCTTATATTGGCGACGTTACACGGCTACGGCTTCTCCTATATGTGGCCGGGAAGCACATGGTTTCAAGGTAAAGCAATTCTTGTGTTTGCTAACGCGACTATTATGTTTGCGGCGATGTTTACGCGAAGCCTACTACCTATTAGAGCCCACAGCGTAAAGCTAGATAAAATCACACAGGCAATCAGTTGGGTGTGCGGGTTAAGTATAATCCTCGGCCTTATCTTGCCTTACTCGTTCATGATAAAGGCGTTCCTGTTACTGCTTAGCCTCATCGTTATTTTTACTCTTGGGTTAGGTATTTGGCTAACGCTCAAAGGGGTGGTCGTAGCACGTTATTTTACCATTGCGTGGGGTTTTCTATTAATTAGTGGGCTAAGTGCGAGCCTTGATAACGTTAATATTATTCAGTTGCCTATTTCGTCAAATAACCTGCTGATCATTGGTGGCGCGGTTGAAACGCTCATCTTGGCACTTATCTTAGCGATTAATTATAGCCACAGTCGCGATGATCTCATTGAGGCGCAGCAGTTCGCGCTAGAACAGGAAAAACAGGCAAATACCGCCAAAGAGAACTTACTTGAAGTACAAAAGCGTTATCAAGATGACCTGGAGTATAAAGTACAAGAACGCACGTTAGAGCTAGAAATTACGTTACGCGAATTGTCTGAAGTTAACCAAGAATTGGAAAGGTTAAATGCAATAGATCCGCTCACGGGAGCGCACAACCGTCGACATTTCGATAAGCGTCTGCGTTCTGAAGGGCGACGCAGTAGACGTGAGCAAACACCATTATCTCTCATCATTGTTGACGTGGATCATTTTAAGCAAATTAATGATAAACACGGACATGATGGTGGTGACGCTTGCTTAATTCACGTCACCAATGTCTTTCAGAAGCACATCCATCGCCCTACAGATGACTTGTGTCGCATAGGTGGTGAAGAGTTTGCCATTATATTGCCTAATACCGATCTTGAAGGCGCTTTTCACGTTGCCGAAAATATGCGAGATAGCCTTGAGTCGACCCCACTTGATTACGAAGGGGAAACCATTAAGCTAACTGCAAGCGCGGGCGTTTCTACAACCATTATTCTTGATGAAGAGCACGCGCAAAATCTTTTCAAGTTCGCCGACGAATGCCTTTACGAAGCCAAGGCTGCGGGCCGCAATACAGTAATACATAAACATTTACAGGAAAAACTATGACATCTTCACCTTTCCCTCAAAGAAGAATGCGCAGACTACGCGCCAAAGATGCTTTAAGAGGGCTTGTGGCAGAGCACCGTTTAACCACTGACGATCTCATTTACCCTGTTTTTGTACTACCCGGTGAGAACGCACGAGAAGCCGTACCTTCTATGCCTGGTGTGGAAAGACTTTCTATCGATTTGCTAGTGCAAGAAACGGCGAAATGGGTAGAGCTGGGCATTAGAACGATTGCGCTTTTCCCTGTGACACCTATGTCTCTTAAAACCGAGTGTGCAAGCGAAGCGTTCAATCCTGAAGGGCTTGCTCAGCAAGCTATGAGAGCGCTCAAAAAGGCGTTTCCTGAAGTAATGCTGATGTCTGATATCGCATTAGATCCATTTACGTCTCATGGTCAAGATGGCCTCTTAGACGAAACTGGTTATGTGATGAACGACGAAACAGTCGAGGTGCTCATTAAGCAAGCGTTATCGCATGCTGAAGCTGGCGCTGATATTGTTGCGCCTTCTGACATGATGGATGGGCGCATTGGCAGTATCCGAAAAGCACTTGAAGAAGCAGGTCACATCAATACGTGTATTATGGCTTATTCTGCTAAATACGCGTCTGCGTACTACGGTCCATTTCGTGATGCCGTCGGCTCCGCTGCAAATATAAAGGGCGGCAACAAGAAAACCTATCAAATGGATCCTGCCAACACCGATGAAGCTCTCCACGAAATTGCGCTTGATATAGAAGAGGGCGCTGACATGGTAATGGTGAAGCCAGGTATGCCGTATTTAGATGTTGTGCGTCGTTGTAAAGACGAATTTAAAGTACCGACATTCGCCTATCAAGTAAGTGGCGAGTACGCTATGCATCAAGCTGCTTTTGCTAATGGTTGGCTAAATGAAGACGCGGTAATCCTAGAATCGTTATTAGCGTTTAAGCGCGCTGGCGCAGACGGGATTCTGACTTATTTCGCTCCGCAAGCTGCTGCGCTTTTAGCGAAGCAAAACGACAAGTAATACCAACAACCAAAGGTTCGACAACAAAAAAGCCGTGCAATGCACGGCTTTTTTATGTGTCTTTTCTATTTATCGCAATACATTTAACGCATCCTATCTGTATGTAAGTGGTTACTTACAAACGAGTTCGCAGCCAGCTTTATGCTGAAGCCAGCATTCATTTGCTAGCTCTGCGTTGATCAAAGGATGCGATTTCAGCCAGCCTTCAGGAAAAGTAAGTGTCCACTTACTTTCTTCGCACTGCAAAGTTACCTCTGGTATATGTTTATTCTGACGACGCAGACATAACACCACTGCTATACGTAAAATTCGCAATAAGCCTTTTAGCATTGGACGGTAGTCTTCGTGGTACTTTTCAAATACGTCTGGCTTTATGTTTAATCTATGCTGAGCAACTAAATCGCGGATGGCTGCCCGCTGAAGGCGCGTGAAGCCGGGCAAATCAATGTGACTTAATATGTATTCACCATGCTCATGATGGCGCTTATATTCAATGTGAAGACCTATTTCATGGAGCTGTGCGGCTGCACCTAAAATGGTTTCGGTATCTAAATGACAAATGTTCTGTTGTGCACAAAGTTGATGGCATAAAGTAAGCGCTACGTGACTAACCGAGTTCGCGTGACTGGCATCTACATGATAACGATGTTTTGCCTGATTAAGGGTCTGCTGGCGTCTATCATTCTCGGTAACGTTATCTAGCATTCCGTAGATAAGTCCTTCTCGAAGCGCACCACCAGAAATATTCATGTGCTTAATATTTAGCGCTTCAAATAAGCTGATGAGGATCGCTAAACCAGACGGGAAAATAGCTTTTCTGTTATCTTCCAATCCGTCGATATCAAGGGTTTTAATGCTGCCGCATTCAATACATTGCTTTTCTAAATGATACAAATAGTCTAAGCGGATAGCATCACTAATGCCCTGTGCTACAAGAATCTCAGTAATGGCTTGCGGCGTGCCAGATGCACCTAAACAATTCTCCCAATCGAAACACAAAAATGCGCTAGACACATCGGCAATAAGCGCGTGTGCGGCTTGCTTGGCATTGTCGAAATTGTCTTCGGTGATAGTGCCGCCGGTGAAATAGCGTTCCATAAACGTTACGCAGCCCATATCCAAACTCTTAAGATGGATAGGCTGCATGTCGTTGCCGATAATGATTTCTGTGCTGGCGCCGCCAATATCTATGACTAAGCTATTGCCTTGGTTGGCGGATGTGTAGGCTACGCCAAGATAAATTTGTCGCGCTTCTTCTTCACCGCTAATCACTTCAAGTTTGTGATTGAGAATCTCTTCTGCCTTGCGAATGAATACATGCGCATTGGTTGCCAGTCGCAATGTAGCGGTCGCTACAATTTTAATATTAGAAGGGGGGATATCCTGCAGGCGTTCGGAGAATACTTGCAGGCATTGCCAGCCGCGTTCCATGCTTACGTCATCAAGTGCTAGCTCATCATCTAAACCTGCTGCTAGGCGCACTTTCTGTTTAATTTTCCCTATTATTTGCACACTGCCGTTAACAACGTGAACAATCACCATGTGAAAGCTGTTAGAGCCTAAATCTACGGCGGCGTAATACTCGCCGTAGGTTTGTGCGTCGTGCTGGAGTTCTGCCTGCATAAAACCTCGATTCTTATTGAGTACCTTTACGCCTCACTGTTGCGCTCTGTTGTTTCGGTTTTGAGGCTTTCCACGGCCTCTTCCGTTTCCACGACGTGAAGAATTGCGGTTGTTAGGCGTACGTCTTCTACGTGGTTTTGGAGGCGTTACATCATCAAGTAGAGCACTGCGGTCGTAATCGGTAACCGGTATTGCCTTTTGAATGTATTGCTCAATAGCAGGTAAGTTTAGTGCGTATTTTTCGCACGCGAAACTAATTGCAACACCACTTTGTCCTGCACGGCCAGTACGACCAATACGGTGTACATAGTCTTCGGCGTCGTCAGGTAAGTCGTAGTTGAATACGTGCGTTACCGCGTCGATATGAAGACCGCGCGCTGCAACGTCGGTTGCGACTAAAATATCAAGATTGCCTTTGGTGAAATCTTCTAAGATCCCAAGGCGTTTCTTCTGTGGTACATCGCCGCTAAGCAAGCCCACGCGATGGCCATCTGCGGTAAGCCAGTCGGTAACTTTCTCACAGCTATTTTTAGTGTTGGCAAAAACAATTGCCTTTTCTGGCCATTCTTCTTCAAGCAGCGTAAGAAGAAGCAGCATCTTGTCGTCATCAGACGGATAAAATAGCTCTTGAGAAACGCGAGTTGCAGTTGTTTGTTCTGGCGCTACCTGTACGTGGGTAGGGTTGTTCATGTGCTCATAAGCAAGCTCTTGCACGCGGTAGCTAAGTGTAGCTGAAAATAGCATGCTCAAACGTTCGCTTGCCGGTGGCATGCGGCGGAATAAAAAGCGGATATCTTTTATAAAGCCTAAATCGAACATGCGGTCGGCTTCATCAAGTACGGCAACCTGAATATTCTTCAGTGTGAACACATTCTGTTTGTAGTAATCCAGTATGCGTCCTGTCGTACCAATTATAATATCTACCCCTTCTTCCAAAGTTTCACGTTGACTTTGGTAACCTTCGCCCCCATAAATCAAACCAAGCGACAATCCAGTATGCTCACTAAGCAGTTTGGCGTCGTTATAAATTTGAACGGCGAGCTCTCTGGTCGGCGCCATGATAATTGCGCGAGGGCCATTTGATTTGCTGTTATCTACATTTTCTGCTTTGCTTAGCAAATAGTGAAATGTAGCTACCAAAAAGGCAATGGTTTTACCGGTTCCGGTTTGAGCCTGACCTGCAATGTCGTGACCTTCCAATAAAGGAGGCAGTGCAAGTGCTTGAATTGGTGTACAATGTGAAAAATTAGCTGCCGCCAAGGCGTCAACAACCTTGCCGTTAATCGGCAGGTCAGAAAAGTGAGTATCAGTTAAGTGAGTAGGCATAGCTTATAGCTTATCAGTGCTTGCATTAAAAAACAGTTTCTATATAACACTTATGGTCAGGCTGAGACAAATCAGCGACAGACCAATAATGGAGAAAAGAATGAGCGACAAAATTATCCAGTTATCTGACGATAAATTCGAAGCAGATGTTATCAATGCTGAAGGTCCTGTACTGGTTGACTTCTGGGCCGAATGGTGTGGCCCGTGTAAAATGATCGCACCAATCTTGGAAGAAGTTGCGACCGAGTTTGATGGCAAGTTAACAGTTGGCAAGTTGAATGTCGATGAAAATAACGAAACTCCACCTAAATATGGTATTCGTGGTATTCCTACATTGCTACTTTTCAAAAACGGTAACGTTGCTGCAACTAAAGTAGGCGCGCTATCTAAAGCTCAATTAACAGAGTTTCTTAACGAAAACCTTTAATTGATTTCAAATTGAAAACCGGTGCTAACGAAGCACCGGTTTTTATTTACGCCACAGGGACTAACGTTTCATTCTAGAAGAGCAAGCCACAAATTATTTAACATTTCGGCGGTAAAACGCTGGACGTTGATTAAATATAGTGCTAACTTTTCTTCAGCGCTCATCCGAGCAGCGTTCTGCTTACGCCCACATCAGGGTGATATCAAATCTAAACTAGAACAGAGTGACTTTAAGTCCTGTAAGCGAAGTTCAAGCACAAAGACCCACCAGTATGAATTTAACTGAATTAAAGAACAAACCAATAAGCGAGTTGGTTAACCTGGCCGAGGAGATGGGCCTGGAAAACATGGCGCGCGCCAGAAAACAAGACATCATTTTCTCAATCCTAAAGACACACGCAAAAAGCGGTGAAGACATCTTTGGTGATGGGGTACTAGAAATTTTACAGGACGGTTTCGGCTTCTTACGCTCAGCTGACTCTTCGTATCTTGCAGGACCAGACGATATTTATGTATCGCCAAGCCAAATTCGACGCTTTAACTTGCGTACCGGTGATACGATTGCCGGGAAAATTCGTCCACCGAAAGACAGTGAACGATACTTCGCCCTGCTAAAAATCCGCGAAGTTAACTTCGACAAGCCTGAAAATTCACGTAATAAAATCCTTTTTGAAAACCTTACACCACTTCACGCAGCAGATCGCTTGCGCATGGAACGTGGTAATGGCTCAACAGAAGACATTACGGCTCGTGTACTAGATTTGGCGTCGCCAATCGGTAAAGGCCAGCGTGGTCTTATCGTAGCGCCACCTAAGGCCGGTAAAACGCTTCTTCTTCAGAATATTGCTCAGTCAATTGCTGCTAACCACCCAGATTGTGAGTTAATGGTATTGCTTATTGATGAGCGTCCGGAAGAAGTAACCGAGATGCATCGTCTCGTTCAAGGTGAAGTCGTTGCTTCAACCTTCGATGAGCCAGCAAGTCGTCACGTACAAGTTGCTGAAATGGTTATCGAGAAAGCCAAGCGTCTTGTTGAACACAAAAAAGACGTGGTTATCCTGCTTGACTCGATTACTCGTCTTGCTCGCGCTTACAACACGGTTATCCCATCATCAGGTAAAGTACTTACCGGTGGTGTTGATGCGAATGCTCTTCACAAGCCTAAGCGCTTCTTTGGTGCCGCCCGTAATGTTGAAGAAGGCGGAAGCTTAACGATTATCGCAACAGCGCTTATCGATACCGGCTCTAAAATGGACGAAGTTATCTACGAAGAGTTTAAAGGTACAGGTAACATGGAATTACACCTTAATCGCAAAATCGCGGAAAAACGTGTATTCCCGGCTATCGACTTCAACCGCTCTGGTACCCGTCGTGAAGAACTGCTTACAGCGCAAGATGAACTACAGAAAATGTGGATCCTTCGCAAAATCGTTCACGAAATGTCAGAAATTGACGCAATGGACTTCCTTATCAGTAAGTTGTCGATGACCAAGACAAACGATGAGTTCTTTGACGCAATGCGTAGACAAAAGAGTTAATAGAAACTTAGTAATAAGTTGATATTTAAAGAAAAGGCGCCACTCGGCGCCTTTTTTATTCCCTGCATCGATAAAGTACTTTTCTTATACTTCCGTCTAATACCCTCAGTCTTGTGAATGGGGTATTTTCGTCTGCTTATTGATTTTTAACAGCAATCGTTAGTTCAGTGGTGTGTTCTTTCTAAAGATGATTTACTCTGTCTAAAAACACCAAAGGAAATAAATGTTATGTACCAGAAATTGCTGTCACTTGCATTTGCAGGGCTGGCCTCTGTGTCTGCTGCTAATGCTACTCAAATCAACGTAGATGAATTAGCCAATAAAGTAGAGCCAGATGTAATTAAATGGCGTCATCACTTTCATGAGTTTCCTGAACTATCAAATCGTGAATTTAAAACCGCTGAATATGTTGCCGACTATCTCAATAGCTTAGGTCTAGAAGTGCAAACTGGGGTGGCGAAAACCGGTGTGGTAGCTATTTTAGACTCGGGCAAGCCAGGTCCTGTGGTTGCATTACGTGCAGACATGGACGGACTTCCTGTAAAAGAGCAAAACGATTTGTCCTACCGCTCAAAGCAGATGGGCGAATACAACGGAAAAGAAGTGCCGGTTATGCACGCCTGTGGTCACGATACTCACATGGCAATGCTCATGGGCGCGGCAAAAATTCTTACCGAAATTAAAGGCGACCTGAAAGGTAAAGTGAAGTTTATCTTTCAGCCAGCAGAAGAGGGCGCACCCGCTGGAGAAAAAGGCGGTGCGGAAGTTATGGTTGCTGAAGGTGTACTTAAGAACCCTGATGTAGACGCTATTTTTGGCCTGCATATCAATGCTAACACCGATGTGGGTAAAGTGCGTTATAACGCGGGTGGCACCATGGCCGCGGTAGACCCATTTAAAATTGTTATTCACGGTAAGCAAGCCCACGGCGCTTATCCTTGGAAGAGTGTTGATCCAGTGGTTACCGCTGCGCAAATGATCATGTCAATTCAGACCATAGTAAGTCGTGAGTTGAAATTGATTGACGATGCAGCGGTGGTGTCTATTGGCTCTATTCACGGCGGTAACCGTTCAAACATCATTCCAAATGAAGTAGAAATGGTTGGCACAATTCGTACACTCAATGAAGCCGCTCGCGATCACATTTACGAGTCGCTTCCGCGCAAAGTAAAGGCTATTGCTGAAAGTATGGGCGCAGAAGCAGAACTTACGCTACCGCTAGATTACTATTACCCCATTACGTACAACGACCCAGAGCTTACAAAAGCCATGCTGCCTACTATGCAGCGTACCGCAGGCGTTGAAAATACGCTGCTTTCTAAACCGGTCACGGGGGCGGAAGACTTTTCATTTTTCCAAGAACAAATTCCAGGTTTATATGTTTGGGTAGGCGGTAAGCCACTGGACGTGTCTGAAGAAGATAGCCCTGCTCATCACACACCGGAATTTTATGTTGATGATGAAGGCATGAAATTAGGCGTGAAGCTTCTAACGAACTTTACCCTAGATTACATGGCTCAACACTAAATCTATCCGCCGGAGACATGCGTTGAAAATTGGCAGTATTTCATTTTCTTTTTCATGGTCTCTGGCCCTTCAAGCACTGCTTGTATGTGTGTTAGGTGCGGGTCTTAATGCTCTCAACCCACCCTTTGATAGCACAGGGATAGCTACATTTGGCATAGGTGCGGCAGTCTACGCTTCACTTCGGTTTTCTCCTTTTATTTCCATTCCTATTGCACTTGTTGTCAGCCTTCCCTTATGGCTTAACGACGGGAGCATAGTTGGAAAGGAAAGCCTTACTCTACTGCCTATCGTGCTTAGCTTTTTTGGCTATAACAAGTCGCTTAAACAGGTGATAAAAGTAGGCGCAGGCTTTTGGTCTATTGTCTTTCTGCCCATTCTCGTTTTAGAGCATTCTCTTTATGATGGCGATAACGCAAATATGCTGTTTTCGGGTGTGCTGGTCACCTGGGTAAGCGGTGTATTTGGTCTTGTAACCGGACACTTTTCGTATTTGGCAGTCCACGGGCTTAAGCGACAAACATCAAGTAAGTCCGAGCGGGTTACGCTGCACTTTCTTTTTGGGTACTTCTTTTCCGGTTGCTTCTTCGTTGCTTCCATGGCAGTAATTTATTTGTCGGTAAGTCTGTTTCAACATCAGCAAGAAAGACAAATTCACAGTTACATGTCGCAGCGGGTGAATGTGCTGGAGTTCCAACTTTCGAATTTTATTCAGCAACACCAAAGTGCCATTATTAGCGCAGCGCAAGTGTTGTCTAGCGAGGTATCAAACAGCGATTTCGATAATGCAGCGGTGACAAATTTGCGGGTGTTGGCATCGCACAATCCAGAATTTTTGACCTTCCTCATTGCAGATGACAATGGCGATCTTACCCACGCTTACCCGCCTAGCCTGTTGGATAAGGCAAAACAAAGCGGCTTGTCAAATGTGGCTTACAGGCCGTATTTCTTTGAAGTCATGCAGACAGGTAAACCATTCCTTTCAAATGTATTTCAAGGCCGAGGTTTTGGTAACGATCCAATTGTAGCCTTGTCAGCTCCTATTACAGATGCAGATGGCACTCCAAAAGGTATTGTAGAGGGCTCTTTATCGTTAAAGAGCTTTTCTGCTATTGATAACTTAAGCTTAGGTGGTTTTTTGATGCTCATTGAGGATCAAAAAGGCGAAGTTATCTATGCATCTAAAGGCCTGAAGATGAAGCCACTCACTAAAGCACCTTTTTATATTTGTGAACCTGATTGTGCTGTTGAGGTGGAGAACGGGCCTCAGGGGAAAACATGGTTGAGGTTAGCGAAAGATATGCCTTTTGCTAGCTGGAAAGTCAGCTATTACTTCGACAAACGACTGTTAATGGCATCAATGAGTAATTATTTGCTAAAAGACTTACTGCTGCTATTGGCATTATCTGCATTTGGAACATTCACTGGATACGTAGTCGCAAAAATGGTCGGCGCGCCTATTCGTCGCCTGGTTCGCTATATTGCCGAATTCGACCCTACACAAAAAGAAGTTGTTAAAGCACCACAAAGGGCACTGCACATTCAAGAGCTCTCGTCGCTAAGCGATGAGTTCGTGAGTTTAGAAGCCCGATTGCTCGATGCATTTGAAGAGCTAAAGGTTGCAAGAGAAGTAGAGCAAAGCCTGAATGTCGAGCTAGGGGAATTGAATCAGTCTTTGGAAAAGCGCATAGAAGAGAAAACCGAGCACCTTGCGTTAGCGCTTAAAGAAGCGGAAGCCGCTAATGTGGCGAAAACGCAGTTTCTCGCTAACATGAGTCACGAGATCAGAACGCCAATGAACGGCATTATTGGCTCATGTGAATTGATGCTCGAGAACGAGTTGCCGGAAAATGTTTCGGCTAGAGCCAAAACAATTTCACGCTCTGCTAGCAATCTACTTATCATCCTGGACAGTATCTTAGATTGGTCGAAGATTGAATCGGGTAAAATGCTCACCGATATTCAAAGTTGTGCCATTCGCGAGTTACTTGAAGCTTCTTGTGACCTCTACCGTCACGCTGCGCAAGTAAAAGGGTACGATATTGCTTTGTATATTAATCAGGGCGTACCTAACGCACTGAACATTGATGCAGGGAAGGTGAGCCAAATCATCAATAACTTACTTAGTAACGCGATTAAGTTCACCAGCGATGGTGTCGTGACGGTTAACGTCAGCTATGCCCACCAAGGACTTAAAATTTCGGTTACCGATACGGGAATAGGCATTGCTCCCAACAAACTACGCCTTATTTTTGATAAGTTTGAGCAAGCCGATCCGTCCACCACTCGAAATTTTGGTGGCACAGGATTAGGTTTGGCCATTTCTAAAGGTTTGGTTGAGCTTCTTGGTGGTGAGCTTTATGTTGAAAGTGAACTGGGTAAAGGAACAAGCTTCACCTTCCACATTCCTGCCACAGTAAGTGAAGAAAAAGAGCATGCAGAAAATGAAGTGATTCCGTCATTACCCGATGGATTACGGGTTTTATTGGCTGAAGACAACGACATTAATGCTGAAATCGTCATGGACATGCTCAAATCGTCCAACATCAAATGTATTAGAACGAAAAACGGGCAAGATGCTGTTAAGGCCGAGAAGAGGCACGATTTCGACGTAATTTTAATGGATTGCCAAATGCCGATCATGGATGGTCATACAGCATCGAAACTTATTCGAAGTGAAGGCAGGAATAAGGACTCGGTCAGGATCATCGCCTTAACCGCCAATGCGTTTATCGAAGACAAAAATGCCTGCTTAGAAGCAGGCATGAATGCGCATTTAAGTAAGCCTATTCGCAAGCAGGTTCTATTTGACTGTATTGCCCGTGAACTTGCTCGCGTTTGAGGCTACATCAGTGTTATCGCTCGGCGCTTCGCTAACGAATCGCAGTACAATATACCCTAAGCACGCCGAGACAAGAGAGCCGGTTAAAATGCCCACACGCTCGTCAAAAATTTGATTGATACCTGTCTGTGCAAAGGCCAGTCCCCCAATGAATAAGCTCATTGTAAAGCCAACACCGCAAAGTAGCGCACAGCCATAGATATGCTTGAAGTTAAGATCCTCTGGTAACTTAGCCAGCTTTAACTTCACCATTAAGTAGCAAAAACCGAATACGCCAATTTGTTTACCCACAACCAAGCCAAGAAAGATCCCAAAGGTAACAGGATGGAAAATACCCTCCGGACTGATGTTACCAAAACTTATGCCGGCGTTAGCGAAGGCGAATAAAGGTAGGATCGCGAAACTCACCGAGCCATTCAAACCGTGCTCTAGTCGCGTTACCGGAGAATAAGATTCGTCTTTCTCATCCCGCATAGGAATAAAGCCAGCAAGTACGACACCTGCCAGTGTGGCGTGAACGCCTGACTTCAACATGGCTACCCACAGAATGATTCCCACAAAAACATAAGGCGGAATATCTACCACATTGCGTTTATTCATTTGCCACAACAGCAATAAACAACCTGCAGCAATATACAGCGCACCCGCGGTAATGTGCTCGGTGTAAAACAGGGCAATAATTACGATAGCACCGATATCGTCAATAATAGCCAGGGTGACTAAGAAAACTTTCAGGCTCGTAGGTACTCGACTACCTAGTAGCGCCAAAATACCTAACGCAAACGCGATGTCAGTAGCGGCGGGAATTGCCCACCCTGCAATGGCTACGGGGTTGTCCCAGTTGATGCCTACGTATATCAAGGCGGGTAGTGCCATACCACCTACAGCACCCGCTGCGGGTAAAATAATATCTTTGGGATTGGCCAATTCACCTTCGCAGATTTCCCGCTTCAGTTCCAGACCCACGTGAAAAAAGAACACCGCCATTAACCCGTCGTTAATCCACAGCAATAATGGCTTATCGATAGCCCACGTACCGGCTGATATTTGTACCGGCATACTGATTAAATGATCGTAAAGCGTATCTAGGGGAGAATTAGCAATAATGAGCGCAAGAATCGTTGCACCCATTAACAATATGCCGGGAGCGGCTTCGCGATTTAAGAAGTCAGAGACCACGTCTTGTACTTCTTCTATCACCTCATCAAGTACGTCGGGTTCGTGTTTATCTGTCATCAATAACCTCTAACGCCCGTTCATGGTCAACGTCGCAAAATGTGGAAATAAAAGCGTTCGTTAATCCGTGTAGTCAGGCAACTTTTCTACATAAATTAATTATAGTTAATACGACTGACAGCGAAGAGATAGATCACCCTTATAAGAGAGTAGCCTCAACAACCCTTAAGCGAGTGGCGCTATAATTGACGCCATTTACGGTGGGATTTTGAACGGTTTTACGCTACAATCGCGGCCTTTCCAAGGTTGTCCACTTTACCTACCCCGAGGATCTCTAGATGGCAAAAGTCGCGATTGTAATGGGTTCAACTTCAGACTGGCCTACTATGCAGCAGGCCGCAAAAATGCTGAAGTCGTTTGGTGTTGAATTTGAAGCGAAGGTGGTGTCGGCGCACCGTACACCCAACTTGCTAGTAGAGTTTGCAGAAAGCGCTGCAGATAAAGGTTTTAGCGCAATCATTGCTGGCGCAGGCGGCGCAGCTCACTTACCGGGTATGATTGCTGCACACACGCATTTACCTGTGTTTGGCTGCCCGGTTAAATCAAAGGCGCTCAACGGATTAGACTCACTGCTTTCTATCGTTCAAATGCCGAAAGGTGTTGCGGTAGGTACACTGGCAATAGGTGAGGCTGGTGCAGCAAATGCGGGTCTTCTCGCGGCACAAGTTGTTGCGCTGCAAGACGAAAGCGTACGCAATGCCGTTATCGCTTTTAGAAAATCGCAAACTGATACGGTACTTGCTTCAAGCAATACGTTGGAGCTAGATGAATGAGAGTAGTCGTTTACGGCGCAGGCCAACTTGCTCAAATGATGTACCTGGCGGGAAGCCCGTTAGGTATTGACGTTCAAGCTGTGGACGTAAACAACGATACCGTTGTACATCCAGTTAGCAAAACCCCTCTTGAAATCTCACTTGCTCAAGCACTAGAAGGTGCAGATGCTCTTACAGT
Source organism: Alteromonas sp. CNT1-28 (assembly GCF_022348345.1). Lineage (NCBI taxonomy): Bacteria > Pseudomonadati > Pseudomonadota > Gammaproteobacteria > Alteromonadales > Alteromonadaceae > Alteromonas > Alteromonas sp. CNT1-28. The sequence continues at coordinate 173,065 of NZ_JAKREZ010000004.1, forward strand.
AGAATTTGAGCATGTACCTGAAAGGCTTCTTGAAGACGCGGCGAAAACAAACAAGTTGATGCCAAATATTGACAGCATTCTTGTTGGCGCCGATCGCGTACGTGAGAAAAAGCTGCTTGAAAGCATGCAGGTGGCAAATTGTGAGCACCAAATAGTTACCGACCTTGCCCAGTTAGACGATTGCGTAAAGCAGTTGGGTAGCAAACTCATTCTTAAGGCTAGCCGCGATGGCTATGACGGATATGGTCAATGGCGTTTAAGTGATGAGGCTGACTTACCTGAACTAAAAAATGCACTTCAGGGATTAGATTTGCAGACTGTGCCTTTAGTGGTTGAAAAAATGGTGGCTTTCGACAGAGAGTTGTCATTAATCGGTGTACGCAATGCTAATGGCGACGTACGCACCTATCCACTTGCTGAAAATTTGCATCACCAAGGTCAACTTCATGTGTCGGTTGCACCAGCGACTAACGTTGATGATGCACTTCAGACCCAGGCTCACGATATTTTTGTGAAACTTGCTGAGGGTATGAACTACGTCGGTGTGCTGGCTGTGGAACTATTCCAAGTAGGCGACAAGCTACTTGTAAACGAACTTGCTCCTCGTGTACATAATTCTGGGCACTGGAGCCAGTCGGGCGCTGTAACCAGCCAGTTTGAAAATCACTTACGTGCAGTCTGTGGATTACCTCTTGGTGACACGTCAGCCATTGGTCCAAGCGCTATGGTCAACATTATTGGTTGCAGCAGCTTCTCGCGCGATTTGCTAAGCATCGATGGCAGTCATCTTCACTGGTACGGAAAATCTGTTCGTGAAAAGCGCAAGATGGGACACATCAATGTCACCACGAATAGTTATGAAAGCTTGGGTGAAAAGCTCATGGCATTGAGCAAATATTTACCACTTGAGTACTTCCCAAAATTAGTTGGTGAAGCAACGCGATTAAAAGGTTGACACCCACGCGTTTATCGCTAGAATACGCATCCGCTGTCTAGGCAGCGGTTTTTAAAGTGTGCCGACTTAGCTCAGTTGGTAGAGCAACTGACTTGTAATCAGTAGGTCGCCAGTTCGATTCCGGCAGTCGGCACCATTTTTCTTTTTTCCTATGCCAATCTTACGTACACTTGCTTACGAGTATTCATTCGGAGCAGACTGTATGTCATTTTTTTCCAAATCACTTAAACCGTTAGTTATCGTAACTGGCTTATTTTCTTTAAGCATGTCTGCGACTATTTACGCGCATGGCAATGACCATGATAACCATCACATGCCAAAAGAGCAGCACAAGCACGCCAGTAAGCAATCAGAAGTAATGGTAATGAATGGTTATGCCAGAGCGACCTTTGCTTTGGCAAAAACCGGCGCAGTGTACTTTACTTTGCATAATCATAGTGACAGCGATAAAACACTGACGTCTGTTTCAGTATCAAGCGATGTAGCAAGTGAAGCGCAAATCCACACAACGGTGATGGAGGAAGACGTGATGAAAATGCGTGAGCTAACTGACGGCGTTATAATAAAAGCGGGCGAAATGGTCTCTTTTGAATCAGGCGGCCGTCATATCATGTTGATGGGGCTGACCAAAGGATTAGAAGAGGGCAGCGAAGTAGCACTAACCCTCACATTTAGCGATGCGAGCGAACTACCGGTTTTGCTACCTGTTAAAAGAGAAGCGGGCGAAAGCCACCATCACCACCATTAATAGAGTGGCTAAGGCAGAATGTATAAAGTCATCGATTAATGCGATGAATGCAATCAACTAAACCGTTAATCTAAATCAAAATTTCTGTAGTACAATTAACTTATATTATTTAAACCAAGATTTTTCAGCGCCGATGAATGGACTGAAGGTAAATCTAAAAAGGGTTTTAACGTTAAGGAGTGTGACATGAGCAAGATTGATATTGGTATTTCTGAGAGCGATCGTAACGCAGTAGCAGAAGGCCTTAAAAAGCTATTGGCCGACTCTTACACTTTGTACCTTCAAACGCATAATTTTCACTGGAACGTAGAAGGTCCGCAGTTCCGTGAATTGCACCTAATGTTTGAAGAGCATTACACAGAGCTTGCCGAAGCGGTAGACGAAATTGCAGAGCGTATTCGTACTCTAGGTGTTGCTGCACCGGGCACATATAAGTCGTTCGCTGAGCTTAGTTCAATTGAAGAAGTGGAAGGTGTACCTGAAGCGACGGAAATGGTGAGATTGTTAACTCACGGTCATGAGCAAGTTGTGAAAACCTGCCGTGAATCGTTAAAGCTAGCGCAAGACGCTGACGATGAGTCATCTGCAGCGTTAATTGGCGATCGTATGCGCGTTCATGAAAAAACTGCGTGGATGCTTCGTGCAACATTACCGAAGTAAATCGCTACATAAGTGCGGTGACAGTGATTTAACATAGGCTTAATCGGCCAGTCACCTTTATCGCATAAGCAAGTAAAATTATCACAAAGGGTACAGCAGCGCTGTGCCCTTTTTTGTATACTGCCTTCCACTAAGAATAATAGAAGAAGCCTGTGTGAACGCGCACACGGCTTTTTAAAATGAGGCTCCTAGCGATGAAACCATCAACTATTTTAGCTGTACCATTCAAACCTGTGAGCGCGCTAGCGCAGTCACTTACTTGTGTATTGGCGCTTACGATCAGCCAATCCGCTTTAGCTCACGGAGATCATAAACATGGCGAAGCGCATGAAATCACCGACAGCGATATTACCGTAACCACGCTCGCTGAAGGGCTTGTTCATCCTTGGGGAATGGCATTTTTGCCAAATGGCGATCTGCTAGTTACGGAACGTGAAGGTGGCATTCAGCGTTTATCAAAAGACGGTAAGTTGTCAGGACGTCTAGGTAATGTGCCTAAGGTGGTTGCGCAAAACCAAGGTGGTATGTTGGACATCGCTATCGACCCGGATTTTGCCAGCAACAACACTATCTACTTCTGTTACAGCAAAGCGAGTGAGGTTGAGGGCAAGCCGGGCAGCAGTAGCAGTGTTGCAAAGGCTAAGCTTACCGACTCAGGCCTTGAAAATGTTGACGTTATCTTTAGTGCCGACTCAATTGTGGATAACGGCTTTCACTTTGGCTGTCGTTTAGCGTTCGATGCTAAAAAGCACTTGTACATCACCATGGGCGACCGCTACAAGTACATGAAAGAAGCGCAGAACACCGATAACCACTTCGGTAAAATTGTACGCATAAACCGTGACGGCAGCGCAGTAGAAGATAACCCATTCACAGACGGCAAAGCCCCTGAAATATTCAGCTATGGTCACCGCAACGTGCAAGGCGTTACTGTTCATCCTGAAACTGGTGCGGTATGGGCGATGGAGCATGGCCCGAAAGGTGGTGATGAAATCAATATCCTTGAACGCGGTGCAAACTACGGTTGGCCTGTGATTACCTATGGCGTTGACTATAGTGGCGACATTATCAGCGACAAAACCCATATGGATGGCATGAAGCAGCCTTGGGTGTATTGGGACCCATCAATTGCGCCAAGCGGCCTAACGTTCTACCAAGGTGAAATGTTCAAAGAATGGAATGGGGATGTACTGGTGGGGTCGTTGAAGTTTACTCACCTTCGTCGCATAAAAGTAGAAGATGGAAAGCCCGCAGAGCAGTTTGAATATGTTCGTGGCAATCACGCCCGTATTCGCGACGTTGAAGTTGGCCCAGAAGGTGCCATTTACTTACTGACCGATGCACCGAACGGCAAAGTATTAAAGCTAACCAAATAGCATAGTACCAGTCCGCATAGATAAGTGCTCACTCAGAAGGCGCTGGCAAGCTTCATAGCGAAGCGTGGGAATGCAGGAATGGCTGTTCCCTTTCAAATTCTGGTATAAGACGTAGAATGAGAAAAGGCGCCACTTCATTGTTATTGTAAAATGAAGTAAGCGCCTTTTTTATTTATAAGGACATCGGGTCTCGTATTGACTTATTCGCCGTCGTTATTCTTCTTGTAGCGTTCAAACCACGCCACAATATTTCCTACTTTCTGTATTAAGCGAGAAGGGCGGCTTGCAATGCCGTGTGAAGCCCCTGGAATTCGCACCATCGCAGCATCTACACCTTGTAACTTCAGCGCTTGATAATACTGCTCTGTCTCGCTGATTGGCGTACGGTGATCGGCTTCACCGGTTAGCAGCATAGTGGGTGTTACTACGTTGCCCACTAAGCTCAAAGGGCTACGCTGCCAGAGTTTATCCGCGATAGTCCATGGCATATCTGCCATCCAATAGTTGCTGAAGTACGGGTATGCGTCGGCAGTCAATGAAAAGCTCATCCAGTTAATAACCGGCTTCGCCACAACAGCTGCACTAAAGCGGTCAGTTTTACCAATGGACCATGCGGTAAGGGTTCCGCCGCCTGAGCCGCCAGTAATAAACAGATTCTCTGAATCTATATAGCCTTGCTTAACAACCGCGTCTACCACATCCATTAGGTCGTTATAATCTTCTGATGGGTAGTTATGGTGGATCAAATTACCAAAGTCTTCACCGTAAGAGCTGCTGCCCCTTGGGTTAGCCCATACCACGACATAACCTTGCGCGGCCATTAGCTGAATTTCCATGGCAAAGTGAGGGCCGTAGGCTGCATGTGGGCCGCCATGAATTTCTAAAATTAGCGGGTATTTTTTGCTGCTATCAAATCCTGGTGGCAAAGCAATCCATGCGTCGATAGGTAGCTCGTCCACACTTGATACTACGGAAAGGTCTTGTACTTCTGCCAGCGTTTTATGACCAAGTGCATCGCTGTTTAAATCGGTGAGTTGCGTATCATCTTTGCCTTTTCTATAAAGCGCCAGGTCGCCAGGCACAGTGCGGCTTGCCGTGGTGTAAACAATGTCGCCTTTATCACTAACTGCGAAGTCGCCCGACGTGTAAGGGCGTCCAAAAGCTTGTCCACCTATGCTAACGTCGATAGGTTTCACATCGCCTTTCAGGCTCACTGCAGCAAGTTTAGTTTCGCCGTGATCAAGGTAAGAAAAGATTAATCCTCGGCTGTCTTTGCGCCACTCAAATTTGCCTAAGCTTCTATCTAGTGACGTAGTTAAACGGCTGATGTCACCACTTTCAAGCTCAAGTACCACAAGGTCGCCATTCTGATAAGAAAGCTTTCTGTCGTTGAGCTGAGTAAATGCAAGGTATTTTCCGTCGGGACTCAAGGTTGGTCTACCTTCAGGCCCTTCGATATCGGTAACTTGTTCAACTGCCGCTGTATTCACATTCACTTTATAGATGTCGCTAAACTAAGGGTGCAGCGCGTAGTCTTCTCGTTGTGGTGTGGCGAAATAAATCCAGTCATTCTCTTTAGAGAAAGAAAGGGTGCCGCCGCTAGGGAATTTTCCAGTTGTTAACTGACGCGGCGTACCGCCTTCAACAGGCAGAACAAATATCTGGTCAAAGCCTTCACGCAAGTAGCCTCTTCCGTCACCTCTATACTGCACCGCATCAATATAGGTGCCTTGGTCAGCCCACTTTGCTCCTTTAGGCTTGCTCGGCATGCCGGTAAACAATGGCTTTTGCTTTTCTTCGGTAAACTGGGTGAAGGCTAAGGTTTTGCTGTCATGAGACCAGGTTAACTGACGAGGTGCTTCGCTGGTGTTGGTCAAGCGCACAGACTGCATGGTATCTAAGTAATAGAGATGGATTTGTACGCGGCCGTTGACCGATTTTGTATATGCCACCATTTTACCGTTGGGCGATAAGGTAGCCTGTGACAAGCTTTCATCTACACCAATAAACGGGCGATGCTCACCGGATTTAATATTTACTTGCCAAAGTCGGCTTTGTCTTCCGTCAGTCATGACATCCATGCTCTGACGAGAATAAATTACCGTATCCTTATTAAGAAACTGTGGGTTGGCCACAAATTCTAAGTTAAAGGTGTCATCGTATGTCAGCGCATTTAAGCTAGTCGAATCAGAGGCAGATTCCTGCAATGCATTGGCCTGACTTATACCTAAAACCAATAGTGATAATGCAGTCGAGGTAACACATAAGCCTTTTCGTACTGGTCGAAAGGCGAAACGAGACGCAAACATAGTTGTTCCTTTTGTTATTGTTTTTTGCGCTGAGCGCGATAGGTAGAATGTTCGCTGTCGTGTGCTTAGCGTAAATCCTAACGCAAATGTAGCAACCTGCGAACGTTATCTCTAACCATATCGCTTTCGTTTCTTTTATGTAAAGCGTGTGCGGTGAAGAGGCTGGATTGTCCGTTAAAAGTACATATCCAACATTAAGCGCAACGTTTAACAACGCAGGGCGCTAGCAATGGTGGTTGTCATTATTAATAGAGGGCTGGCCGTCCTTTAAGTCATTTGAGCTTTATTCGCCTTTAAGGCTAATTTTGCCTACAAGAATATCTTTAAACATGACCCAGTCGCCCATTAGGCTGTAAAGCGGGTGTTTAAATGTTGCAGGGCGATTTTTCTCAAAGAAGAAATGACCTACCCAAGCGAAACCGTAACCTACTAGCGGAATAAACCACAGTAGCGACCAGCTAGCCATAAATACTGCTAGTGCTATAACGCCGAGAACCAGCCACGAGCCGATAAAATGAAGCGTGCGGCATGTACTATCTCTATGTTCATTTAAATAAAACGGGTAAAACTCTTTGAATGAAGCAAAATGCGTGTCAGCGCTTGTTTGTGTAGACATAAAACCCTCTCGGCCATAAGCATGTATTTTATAGAAGTAGAGTGACTTAGTAGCAGTATTTTACACTACGTTAACATTCTATTCTGAAATAGATTGTCGTGAATACGACAAAAAGAGAATGAGTTTTTGCAAACATGCGTGCTCACTGGCGCAGATCCAACAAAGTGGCGAATTAAGAAGCGCTTCCTAGTGCAAGGCGCGTGACCAAAGATAGCCTACCTTAACCTTGTAATTTCAGGCCGTCTGCCCCATATTCCTCTCAATACAAGAAATTAAAGGCCTGCGTTATGGAAAATCTCGTTGCGAATAGCCAAGCAACCATCGTAGATATTACGGTAGAAAACTTTCAACAAATCATCATTGAAGCGTCGCAAGATAAGCTGGTGCTAATCGATTTTTGGGCAGATTGGTGCGAGCCCTGTAAAGACCTTATGCCTATTTTGGAAAAGCTGGCGGGCGAATATAGCCAGCACTTGATCCTGGCTAAAGTAGACTGCGAAGCCCAGCAAGAAGTCGCTGCACAGTTTGGTATTAGAAGTCTACCAACGGTGATGGTGGTGCAAAATGGTCAGCCTGTTGACGGCTTTGCGGGTGTGCAACCTGAGCAGCAAATTCGCGAAATGCTCGCTAAATATTTGCCTAATCCTGAAGACGATCTACTTGCCACTGCTGGCAAAGCGATTCAGCAAGGTGATTATGCAGAGGCACTGCCCGCAGCTAAAGAAGCCCTAGCGCTTAACCCAGATAACGTAAACGCTAAATATATGCTTATTGATTGCTATATCGAGACCGGATCGATCGATACAGCCAAAGCGTTATTGGAAGAAATTAAGTTGGTTGATCAAGACTCTCGCTATAAGAGCTTAGCGGGAAAAATTGAATTGGCAGAACAAGCCGCCGACACTCCTGAAATTCGTCAGCTTCAAGCAGAGGTAGAAGCGAACCAAGACGACTTGCAGCTTAAAGTTGATTTAGCGGTACAGTTGCAGCAAGCGAACAAAGCACAAGATGCACTAGAGCTTCTTTATAGTGTGTTAAAGAAAGAACTTGGGTTTGGCGACGCCAGAAAGCTAATGATGGATATGGTGAATGCGCTTGCCGACGGCGACCCGTTGAAGTCGGAATACCGCCGAAAAGTTTACAGCTTATTGTATTAACAACGTCAGCATTTTAGCGGCTGTCGTAGGGGACAATGAGTCGAGTCTGACTTTGATAAATTGACTGCAGGAGGTTCGTGCTGGTACTTGCAGGTGAACGAGAACGCATACTGACGAGTGTCAACGTGTGTATTTCTAATTCGATTGCTGTATTTATTTAGGCGAGAGAATAGGGGAGAACCCCTCTTTGTGCAGCCAATTAAGTGCTTCGAAATACTTTTGAAAATAATCGCGCTCGTAGTTAGCTGATTCAGCGTCACGGTGCTTAGATGGGTGGGTTCGTTCTAATTGGGCCCGCCTAACCATTCCGGTATCCAGCACGTAAGCTGAGCGTGTGAGCCCTCGCGAAATGTTCACCTTTATTGCTTCTGCTAAACGGGTTTGGCATTCAGGCGTAGAAAGCACCCAGCGGCGTCCGTCCATTAGGGCAGCCCAAGGCTTATTGTCGAACTTAGCGATAAGTTCATGCATTTCTTCTATAAAAAACTCTGTCGTTTTCAGGTTCCACGCCCCGGTTGCAAACACCTCAAGTACGTTACCTGAGACATCCAATGAATAATTTCCGTATTTAGGAAAACGCATAAAATACCTTTAATGTTTGTCTGCGTGGAACAGACGGAGCTTGCTAACTCGGCTAACAAAAACATCTTGCCTCTATAGGGTATAGCAGAGTTCTTAAAATTTGCTGTGATTGTGTTTATATAAGAAATATCACTAAGCACGTCGATTTGGGCAAAACAATTTACACTTAATTTGTAAATAAATGTTTTGTTGCAGGCGCAGATTCATGCGAAAACGGTGGAAATTTGATAGGGTTTACGCAGTTTTTATATTGGGCAATAGAGCATGGCATATCAGCATTTTTATACGGGTTTTCTTAATGCGAACAAAGGTAAACAGCATTATGCATGTCACAGCCACTACTTTTGGCCCGACTGCACGCGTGATGCAATGCTCAACTACTGGGATGACAGCGCTAAGTATGTTGACGAAAAATGGGGATATTTCTTCCAAACTTTAGTGCCAGAGCTACAGCAGCGCATTAGCAACATACTGAACACTGGAGCACCACAGCAAATCGTTTTTGCGCCCAATACCCATGAGCTGCTTTATCGCGTAATGAGCTGCATCGATAGTACTGCGCCTTATAAAGTAGTGTCGACAGACAGCGAGTTTCACAGTTTTCAGCGCCAAGCGACTAGGATGCAAGAGCAGGGTGCGATAGAACTTATTACCGTACCTACTAAACCCTACGATACGTTTGCGTCGCGCTTTAAGGCTGCCATCGCCGAACACGATCCCGAGCTGGTTTTCTTTAGTCAGGTGTTTTTTAATTCTGGATACGTGGTGAACGATGTCACAGATATCGTAAATAGCGTAACTAACGACAATACCCTTATTGTGGTTGATGGCTATCACGGGTTTATGGCAAAGCCTACCGATGTAGCGAACATTGCCCACCGAGCCTTTTATCTTGCCGGTAGTTACAAATATGCTCAGGCAGGAGAGGGCGCATGTTTTGCGCACGTACCCGTGGGCTGTGAGCTAAGACCCGCATATACTGGCTGGTTTGCAGAGTTTGGCGAGCTAGATAAGCCTCGTAAGGTTGGCGGCAAAGACAGCGTTCAATATAGCCTAGATGGAATGCGCTTTGCCGGTGCGACGATGGATTTTACCGCGCTCTACAGATTAAGAGCCGTGCTTCGTATGTTCGACGACAATGGCATTGATGTCGCTACAGTTAACGAATACGTAATGGGCATGCAGCGCACATTTCTAGAGAAACTTGCTACCTGCAACCATCCCTTGCTAAACGAAAAACATCTAGCAGTAAGTGATGAAGCAAACCGAGGGCATTTCCTTACCTTTGAATTAGATAGTGCCGATGAAACAAAAGCCCTTGCTTCAGCGCTTAAAGAGCACCATATCCTTACCGATTTTAGAGGAAACCGCTTAAGGTTTGGTTTTGGTCTGTACCACACCCCTGAGTACATTGATTTAACCGCACTGAATCAGAAAGCGTAAGTCGTTGCTTTAAACATACGTAAATATTAACGTCACACTTATTTAAGGATAGTTTTATGGAGTGGCTACTACCCGCTTTAGCGTTGGTACTTATTATAGAAGGAATAGGGCCGCTTCTTTTTCCTAATAAATGGCGCAATTATTTACTTCAGATAAGCCAACAGCCCAGCAATCAACTGCGTCAAATTGGCGGAACCCTTGTGATAATAGGCGCACTACTGCTGTTTTATTTCAGTTGAGTTAGCGCCCAGATCTAGGCATTAAGAGGCGTGAAGCGGTGTGAAAACGGAACTCATCAAACACTGCCACACGCTTTACCATAATACATAGTACGAAAAGGAGCGCGACTTTACCGTTGACTGAAAAGTGTGCTCTTAAACCTGTATTCAACATTCAGAGGTATATTTTCAGCCCTTTGAATACCTCATTAGCTTTTAAGCATCCAATGCCCGCGAATAATAGCAAAACGTTATATAAATGGGGCATAGCGCAGACTGCGATAGACCGTCTGTTCAGCTTTTTTACCAGGTAATGTTAAGAAAGCTTTAAAAATTAGCGTCTTAGAATGTTTGTGCTGAAAAATAAGAAGCCAAGCCTTATTTCAAAAAGGCTCGAGCGGCAGTGGGTCATCTTTGTGATTTCAAAAATAAAAATAAAATAGTCGTATTTTTGTTCGAAAAAGAGATGATCCTTGCCCTAGAATTTTGTAGAATCCCCGCCTAATTTTCTTACACATATGATTCATGGCAAAGAACGTTGTGGTACTCGGCACTCAATGGGGTGACGAGGGTAAAGGCAAGGTCGTAGACCTACTCACTGATCGCGCAAAATATGTTGTTCGTTACCAAGGCGGACACAATGCAGGTCACACTCTAGTAATCGACGGTGAAAAAACCGTACTTCACTTAATCCCATCAGGCATCCTACGCGATAATGTTACCTGTATTATTGGTAACGGTGTTGTGCTAAGCCCTGACGCACTAATGAAAGAAATGACTATGCTTGAAGAGCGTGGCGTTCCAGTGCGCGAGCGATTAAAGATTAGTGAAGCTTGTCCGCTTATTCTTCCTTATCACATTGCACTAGACGTAGCGCGCGAAAAAGCCCGCGGCGCAAAAGCAATTGGTACAACGGGTCGTGGTATCGGTCCAGCGTATGAAGATAAAGTAGCCCGTCGTGGATTACGCGTTGGCGACTTGTTTAATGCAGAAGACTTCGCAGCAAAGCTGAAAGAAGTGCTAGACGTGCATAACTTCACGCTTACGCAGTACTATGGCGAAGAAGCAGTAGACTTTGACGAAACCTTAAAAGGTGCAATGGAAGTTGCTGACATTCTTAAAGCAATGGTTGTTGATGTAACTGACGAACTAGACAAAGCACACAATGCTGGCTTGCCTATTATGTTTGAAGGTGCACAAGGTACACTTCTAGACATCGATCACGGTACTTATCCTTATGTTACGTCGTCAAACACTACCGTGGGTGGTGTAGCAACGGGTGCTGGCTTTGGCCCACTTAAGCTAGATTACGTACTGGGTATTGTTAAAGCATACACTACGCGTGTAGGCTCAGGTCCTTTCCCTACTGAACTAGAATGTGAAGTAGGCCAACACTTAGGTGTTAAAGGTCACGAGTTTGGCGCGACCACAGGTCGTAAGCGCCGCACGGGTTGGTTCGATGCAGTTGCGATGAAACGCGCAGTACAAATCAACTCTATTACAGGTTTCTGCTTAACTAAGCTTGACGTACTAGACGGTCTTGAAAGCCTTCAAATTTGTGTAGGCTACAAAGATGCAGACGGTAACGTGAAAGACGTTCCACCTATGGCGGCTGACGGTTACGAAAAAGTGACGCCAGTTTATGAAGAAATGCCGGGTTGGACAGACAACACTTTTGGTGTAACTGAGTTTGAAGCGCTTCCACAAGCTGCGAAAAACTACATTAAGCGTCTTGAAGAGCTCACAGGTGTGCCGGTTGATATCGTTTCAACAGGCCCTGACAGAAACGAAACTATCGTTTTACGCAGCCCATACGACGCGTAATAGTTTCACATTAAATATGTTTAAAAGCCCAGTGTTCACTGGGCTTTTTTGTTTGCCCAGCGAAGCTGGCAAACCCGTCAGGTTGAAAGAAACCTGAATCACCCTGACTGAGGGGAAGATAATCCGAATGGCAAGGGCG